>NZ_RZPH01000179.1:0-7884 GCF_004022825.1 Mesorhizobium sp. M7A.F.Ca.CA.004.04.2.1 | reverse complement strand
CGCTTACCGAGGCACTGCTGAAAGGTCGCAAGGCGAGGAAATAGCGACCCGCGGGCCTGGCTGGCGCAATCCGGCCAGCAAATTTCGCGTGGCAAACGTGGCGGGGCGAAAACAACTGTGTTAATGGCGCGGCAAATGCAAGTCGCCCAAAATTGTGCAGCGGTTTTGGGACAACGGCTTGCATAAATTAAAATTGCCCCCGAACCTTGAGGATTTCAGGCCATGGCAACAGCAGCGGCAGTGTCGAACAAGTTCGAATCCTTCTTCGAAACCACGCTGGCCGACGCCGATCCGGAGATTTTCGGGGCCATCCGCAACGAACTCGGCCGCCAGCGCCACGAGATCGAACTGATCGCCTCGGAAAACATTGTTTCCCGCGCCGTGCTTGAAGCGCAGGGCTCGATCATGACCAACAAATATGCCGAGGGCTATCCCGGCAAGCGCTATTATGGCGGCTGCCAGTTCGTCGACGTGGCCGAGGAACTGGCCATCGAGCGCGCCAAGAAGCTGTTCGGCTGCAACTTCGCCAACGTCCAGCCGAATTCCGGCAGCCAGATGAACCAGGCGGTGTTCCTGGCGCTTTTGCAGCCGGGCGACACGTTCATGGGCCTCGACCTCAATTCCGGCGGCCATCTGACCCACGGTTCGCCGGTCAACATGAGCGGCAAATGGTTCAAGGTCGTCTCCTATGGCGTGCGCCAGGACGACCATCTGCTCGACATGGATGCCATCGAGAAGACCGCGCATGAGACCAAGCCGAAGCTGATCCTGGCCGGCGGCACCGCCTATTCGCGCGTCTGGGACTGGAAGCGGTTTCGCGAGATCGCCGACGCGGTCGGCGCTTATCTGATGGTCGACATGGCGCACATCGCCGGCCTGGTCGCCGGCGGCGTGCATCCGTCGCCGCTGCCGCACGCCCATGTCGTGACCACCACGACGCACAAGTCGCTGCGCGGCCCGCGCGGCGGCATGATCCTGTGCAATGACGAGGACATCGCCAAGAAGATGAATTCGGCGGTGTTCCCCGGCCTGCAGGGCGGTCCGCTGATGCATGTCATCGCTGCCAAGGCTGTCGCTTTCGGCGAAGCGCTGAAGCCGAGTTTCAAGGTCTATGCCGAGAGCGTTGCCGCCAACGCCAAGGCGCTGGCCTCCAGCCTCAAGGAGACTGGTCTCGACATCGTCTCCGGCGGCACCGACAACCATCTCATGCTGGTGGACCTCAGGCCCAAGAACGCCACCGGCAAGCGCGCCGAGGCGGCGCTCGGCCGCGCCAACATCACCTGCAACAAGAACGGCATTCCGTTCGACCCGGAAAAGCCTTTCGTCACCTCGGGCGTGCGTCTCGGCACCCCGGCCGGCACCACGCGCGGCTTCGGCCAGGCCGAATTCCGCGAGATCGGCAAGCTGATCGCCGAAGTGCTGGACGGTCTCAAGGTTGCGAATTCCGACGAGGGCAATGCCGCTGTCGAAGCTGCGGTCAAGGCCAAGGTCGTGGCGCTGACCGATCGCTTCCCGCTCTATCCCTATCTCGGCTGACGCGATAGGAAGGCTTACCGCCTGCTGCAACGACAAGCGTCGTTTCAGCAGGCCGGGGCGACCGGCAGGAGCCTTGATGATGCGACCATTTCGTTTCGCCGACCTTGGTGCCGTTGGCGCTCTGGCCGCTTTGATCGCCGTGCCTTTCCCCGCCGCCTTGGCGAAAACCGCCTCTGCTCAACCAGCGCCTGCGCAACCCGCACCTCAGGCCGAGCCGGCGGCGCCCGCCCAGGTGGCACCCAAGCTCGAAACGTTCGGCAGATGGTCGACCCTGGTCGACGAGGTCGACACCGGTGAGGATCTGCGCAAGACCTGCGCTGCCTCGACCGCCTTTATCGGCGCGGGCGGCGTGCCCGGTACCTTGACGCTCGTCATCACGAACGGCGATGCACTGCCGCCGGATGCCTACCCCTCCATAACCATCGCCGTCGACAACAAGGGTCTGCCGGCCGGCAAGTCGATTGCCGCCACCATCGGCGACGACAAGGGCCGTGTCGCCGCCAAACTCCATTCCGATGGCGCCGTCAACGGCCGGCTCAGCTGGACCGTGGACAATCAGGCCAAGATCAGCCTGGCGCTCTTGCGCGCCATGCGCCGGGCATCGGTGCTTGATGTCTCCTTTGGCGACGCGCCTGTTGGAAGCATATCCATGGACGGCTTCACCAAGGCCTATCGCAGCCTCGGTGCATCGTGCGGATTCCCGACCGCCGACGTAGCTCCCTGAAGACATCGGTACGCGGTGCGGCTGCCTGGCGAGGCTGGCAATCCTGCTTGCGCCTCGCTATCTCTGAAGGGCGTGGGGCTGTTGGCGACACTTTGCCATCGCTGCAAAAACCTCTAAGCCTTTCGCTTCACCAGATTCGCCAACCAAAGGCTTCTCCATGCGCTGTCCCTATTGCCAGTCAGAAGATACGCAGGTGAAGGATTCGCGCCCCGCAGAGGATGGCGCGGCGATCCGCAGGCGGCGTGTCTGCCCCGATTGCGGCGGTCGCTTCACCACCTTCGAGCGCGTGCAGTTGCGCGACCTCGTCGTGGTCAAGAAATCGGGCCGCAAAGTGCCCTTCGACCGCGACAAGCTGCTGCGTTCGGTGGAGATCGCCGTGCGCAAGCGCAATGTCGATCCCGAGCGCATCGACCGCGCGGTGACCGGCATCGTGCGCCAGCTCGAAAGTTCCGGCGAGACGGAGGTTGCTTCGGGAGAAGTCGGCCGGCTGGTCATGGAAGCGCTGAAGTCGCTCGACGATGTCGCCTATGTCCGCTTTGCCTCGGTCTACCGCAATTTTCGCGAGGCCAAGGATTTCCATGAATTGCTGGGCGAGCTCAAGGGCGACGAAATCAAGGGTGAAGAGGAAGCCAGCTGAGCATGACTGCAAGCGAACAGGCCGCCCTTGATCGCCGCTTCATGGCGGCGGCACTCAGACTGTCGCGAAAAAATTCGGGGCGCACCGCGACCAACCCGTCCGTCGGCACGCTGATCGTACGCGATGACGGCAACGGTCCGATGATCGTCGGCACCGGCGTCACCGCTGTCGGCGGCCGCCCGCATGCCGAGACCGAGGCCCTGGCCGAGGCCGGCGAGCTCGCGCGCGGCGCCACCGCTTACGTCACGCTGGAGCCTTGCGCCCATCACGGCCGCACGCCGCCTTGCGCCAATGCGCTGGTCAATGCCGGTGTCGCGCGCGTCGTCGGTGCGGCCAGCGATCCCGATTCGCGCGTGTCCGGCAAGGGCTACGCGATCCTGCGTGCCGCCGGTGTCGAGGTGGTCGAGAAGGTGTTGGCCGAGCAAGCCTCCGAGCAGATGGCCGGCTATTTGATTCGTTCGTTGAGAAAACGCCCGGAAGTGATTCTCAAGCTTGCGCTTTCCAGCGACGGCAAGATCGGCAGGGAAGGCGGTGGGCAGGTGTCGATCACCGGAGATATCGCGCGCCGCGAAGTGTATCTGATGCGCGCCGAGGCGGATGGCATACTGGTTGGTATCGGCACGGCCCTTGAGGACGATCCGGCCCTGACGGTGCGTTTGCCGGGGCTGGAGAACCGTTCGCCTGCCCGCATCGTGCTCGACCGCCAGATCCGGTTGCCGGAGGCCTCGAAGCTGGTTTCGGGCGTCGACCGGGTGCCGCTCTATATCGCCGCCTGCCTGGAGGCCGATCCGCTGCGGCGCGCAGCACTCGAACGCGCCGGCGTCCGCTTCATCGGCACCGAGACCCATGAAGGCGGCGTCGCGCTGCCGGAACTGCTCGAGGATCTGGCCGCGCTCGGCATGGCCAGCGTGCTGGTCGAGGGCGGCGCCAAGGTGGCGAGCGCTTTCCTGGCCGACGAACTGGTCGACCGCATCGTGCTGTTCCAGGGACCGGAAGCGATCGGCGATGACGGCATTGCATCGCCTGTTGACGCTGACCATATCCCGGCAGGTTTTCGCAAGCTGCGCGAGATGCGCTTTGGCGAAGACAGTTACGCCGAGTGGATAAGAGATTTTTAGGGATCAACACCGATGTTCACCGGAATTGTCACCGATGTCGGCACTGTCGCTTCCGTCAAACCGCTCAGGCAAGGGGTGGGTTTGCGCATCGACACAGCCTATGACCCGCGGACCATTGCCATCGGTGCCTCAATCTCCTGCGGCGGCGTCTGCCTGACGGTTACGGCCTTGCCCGACAGCGGCTCGAATGCGCGCTGGTTCGAGGTTGAAGCATGGGAGGAAGCCTTGCGGCTGACCACGGCCTCGGGCTGGAAATCCGGCACCAAGGTCAATCTGGAGCGGGCGCTGAAGATCGGCGACGAACTCGGCGGCCACATCGTTTCGGGCCATGTCGACGGCATGGCCGAGATCGTCGAGCGCAAGGATGAGGGCGACGCCGTGCGCTTCACGCTGGAGGCGCCGCGCGACCTGGCGAAGTTCATTGCGCCAAAAGGCTCGGTCGCGCTCGACGGCACCTCGCTCACCGTCAACAAGCTCGAAGGCACGCGCTTCGACGTGCTTTTGATCCACCATTCGCTGACCGTGACCACCTGGGGTGAGCGCAAAGTCGGCGACCGCGTCAATCTCGAGATCGACACCATGGCCCGCTACGCGGCGCGGCTGGTGGAGGCGACGAAAGAGGGGCTGTGATGACCAAGGACAGGGTGAATTCCACGCAGGAAGACAAGTTGATGCGTGAGGAGCGGGCCGATGTGAACACCGAAGGGCACTCGCAGCTCGATCTGTCTGTCAACGACAGCAGAGTCTTCGTTGAAGCCTTGATCAATCCACGATCGGTGAACGATCGTCTGCGCGATACGGTGCGTCGCTACCGTCACGTTACAGGCTCCTGAATACTGGAAACCCAACAAGTTCTGCCGACCGTCGGCGTCGTGGACAATCTTCCGCTTGCGATGAACCCGGCTTCGGCCTAAGTCACCGGCAACTCCCCGGAGACTTTTATGGCTGGCACATCCCAACACGGCAAAGCCTTCATTCGTCCGAAGGCGAAGGCGCATCTGCTCATTGTCGAAGCGCGCTTTCACGACGACCTTGCCGACGCGCTGCTCGACGGCGCGACAAGCGCGCTCGATGAAGCGGGCGCGACTTACGATGTCGTCACCGTTCCAGGTTCGCTCGAGATCCCCGCAGTGATCTCCTTTGCACTGGACGGCGCGACGGGAGGCGGCACACATTATGACGGCTTTGTCGCGCTCGGCACCGTCGTCCGCGGCGACACCTATCATTTCGACATTGTCGCCAATGAATCCAGCCGCGCGCTCATGGATTTGAGCGTGCAGGACTCGGTCTGCATCGGCAATGGCATCCTCACCACCGAGAATGACGCCCAGGCCTGGACTCGCGCCAAACGCTCGGAAGGCGACAAGGGCGGCTTTGCCGCGCGTGCGGCCCTGACCATGATTGCCCTCAAGGAACAACTGGGAGCGCGATCGTGAGCGAACCCGCTTCGCCCGGCCAGCCCGCGGTGCGCCACGCCAACAAGCGCGGCGCTGCCCGTCTTGCCGCCGTGCAGGCGCTCTATCAGATGGATGTCGCCGGCAGTGGCGTCTTCGAGATCACCGCCGAATACGAGGCCTTTCGTCTCGGCAAGGAAGTCGACGGAGCGCTCTATCGCGAGGCCGATGCGCAATGGTTTCGCGCCATCCTGGCGGGTGTCGTCGAGAACCAGAAGACCATCGATCCGATCATCCGCCAGGCGCTGACCGAGGACTGGCCGCTGTCGCGGCTCGATTCGACGCTGCGCGCCATTCTGCGTGCCGGCGTCTACGAGTTGATGAAGCGCGAGGATGTCCCCGTCGCGGTCATCGTCTCCGAATATGTCGACATCGCCAAGGCCTTCTACGAGGAAGACGAGCCGAAGCTGGTCAATGCCGTGCTCGACCGTGTGTCTCGCCGGGTGCGTGGCGAGGGGCGGGGCAAGGACGCATCATGACGGCAATCGCCGTCGAGGCAGGCAGGGAGGCGCGCCGCACGGCGCTGATCCTGGCCGCCTCGCAGGCGATCATCGGCTCGGCCGCTCCCATCGCCATCTCCGTGGGCGCGCTGGCCGGGCAATATCTGCTTGGCCCCGACAAATCATTGGCGACAGCGCCGGTCACCGGCTTCAACATCGGCGTGGCGCTCGGCGCGCTGCCTGCAGCGGCCATCATCCGCAGCATGGGCCAGCGCGGCGGCTTCATGACCGGAACGATCGTCACGGCGCTTGGCGGCCTCGTCGCCACGCTTGCGCTTTTTCAAGGCAGCTTCTGGCTGTTTGCCTTTGGCTTGCTCACGATCGGTGTCGGCGGCGCCTTCGTCCAGCAGTTCCGCTTCGCCGCTGCCGACAACGCACCGCCGGAATTCAAGGCGCGTGCCATCTCATTCGTGCTGGCCGGCGGCATCGTCACCGCCATCCTTGGGCCGCAGATCGTCATCTTCACCCGCGAATTGCTGGCGCCGGTCATGTTTGCCGGTTCCTTCATCTCCATCCTGCCGCTGGCCGCCGTCGGCGCTATCATCCTGTCGTTCCTGCGGCTGCCGGCGAAAGCATCCGGCAAGGTGGAGATCGCCGACAGCGACGCCAGGCCACTGGCTGAAATCGTCACGCAGCCGCGTTTCGTCGCCGCGCTTTTCTGCGCGGTCGGCAGCTATGCGCTGATGAGCTTCGTCATGACGGGCGCACCGCTGGCCATGGTCGGTTGCGGCCTGTCGGAGAACGACGCGACGCTCGGCATCTCCTGGCACGTCATGGCGATGTTCGCGCCAAGCTTCTTCACCGGCTCGCTGATCCATCGCTTCGGCGCCGAACGCATTGTGGCCACCGGCCTGATCCTGCTCATCGGCTGCGCCATTGTCGCTCTGTCGGGCCTGGCGCTGTGGCAGTTCTGGACGTCGCTGATCCTGCTAGGCCTTGGCTGGAACTTCGGCTTCATCGGCGCGACCGCGATGGTGGCCGCCACCTACAGGCCGTCGGAAAAGGGCAAGGTGCAAGGCTTCCACGACTTCGTCCTGTTCGGCTCCGTCGCCTGCGCCTCGCTGATGTCGGGCATGGTCTACAACGCCTGGGGCTGGGAGATGCTGAACTGGATAGTCTTTCCGGTTACCGTCCTGTGCTTCGTGGCGCTCGGCGCGCTCAAGCTGACGAGCTTGCGCAAAGCCGAAGCCTGATCCATCCGCCGTTTCACCTGACACGGCGCTGTCAGCACGATGTCGGCCGAATTTACCGCTTCGGAACAAAAATATTGCGTCTGTACCTATTGTTATGAAACCGTGTACCCCGACTGGCCGTTGAAGCCATGCTCATATGCGGTCACCGCGTTTCGGTTCATAGCAAGGGGTTTCACAATGTTTTCAGTCAAGTTTCTGGCCGGCGCGGCATTGGCGCTCGGCATCACGGTGGCTTCCGCCAATGCCCAGGTGGTTGTCTCTTCGAAGATCGACACAGAGGGCGGCGTGCTGGGTAACATCATCCAGCTCGTGCTCAACGCCAACAACATCAAGACATCGGACCGTATCCAGCTCGGTGGCACGCCGGTGGTGCGCAAGGCGATCACCGCCGGCGAGATCGACATCTATCCCGAATACACCGGCAACGCCGCTTTCTTCTTCGAAAAGGCCGACGACCCGGTCTGGAAAGACGCCGCCAAGGCCTATGAAACGGCCAAGAAGCTCGACTACGACGCCAACAAGATCGTCTGGCTGTCGCCGTCGCCCGCAAACAACACCTGGGCGATCGCGCTTCGCAAGGAAGTCGCCGAGACCAACAAGCTCGCCACGCTTACCGACTTCGGCAAATATGTCGCGGGCGGCGGTCAGGTGGTGCTGGCGGCTTCCGCCGAGTTCGTCAATTCGGCGGCCGCACTTCCGGCTTTCCAGACCACCTATGGCTT
>NZ_RZPH01001800.1:0-434 GCF_004022825.1 Mesorhizobium sp. M7A.F.Ca.CA.004.04.2.1 | reverse complement strand
CCCTAGATATTAGCGACGTATAACATAGTCGCGTGGTTGTGCGCTATGGCGTTACACCACGTTTGCCGTTGTCTGATGCTGGGTTATGCCATCGTCGTAGAGCAGCGTGATCGTGTTGGCCGCGGGGTGGTTCGTGAGTTCCGCCACTTGGACAAAATTGGCCGGATCTCCCGATCCGCTCGTGTCGACACTCAGCACGCCGGTCCCTGCGTCGTAATTCACGAAGTCGCCGATGTCGCCGCCGCCAGGAGCCGTGTCGAACAGCGCGGTCAGATCGATCTTGTCGCCCTCGCCACCATTGAAGTCGGTGATGAGATCTTTGATGTCGAGATGATCGAGCTTGAACGTGTCGGCACCAGTGCCTCCGGTAAGCGTGTCTTGGCCGAAGCCGCCGACGAGAGTATCGCTGCCGCCTCCGCCGTTCAGTGTGTCGG
>NZ_RZPH01001799.1:0-435 GCF_004022825.1 Mesorhizobium sp. M7A.F.Ca.CA.004.04.2.1 | reverse complement strand
GCCATGGCCGCACACCACGCCGCCGATACGCTTCAGCGGCGCGCGTGCCAGATCCCAGGCACCGATGTCGTCGGCGATCAGGATAGCGCCTTCGGGGATGTTTTCGAGGCTGATATCGTCCTGCCCCAGCAACACGAGGCAGATCTGCCGCCCGACCGCATGAACGTCGTCCGTCCGGGCGTTGAGATAGTGATCGTCGACCGCGCTGAATTCGGCGGCAATGGTGGAGGCGGCGGTGATGACGGCGGAGACCGCGTCATTGCCGCCCTTGATCAGGCCCTCGGCCTCACCAGTCAGGCTGTCGTCGGCGGCGATATCGCGCAGCGCAGCGACGATGCCGCGGTCTCCAGCCGACAGGCTGTCCTGCGCCAACGCAAGATCCATGCGGGCCTGGACCGCGCCGACGGCTGTGCGGCACCTGTCGATCTCGCCGTC
>NZ_RZPH01001798.1:0-437 GCF_004022825.1 Mesorhizobium sp. M7A.F.Ca.CA.004.04.2.1 | reverse complement strand
ACCTGACGCGCCGCCCCGAAGGGGTATAGCGGTGACCGGCAAAGGCATCGTCATCCGCGAGGCGCATTTTCCGGGCCGCGCGCCGATCGAAGCCTATGGCAATGGCGGGTTCCGCTTTGCCGACATGTCGCATCGCGGTTCGCTCATGTGCCTGCCATCCGGCATCCATGGCTGGGAACCGGCTGATCCTCTGGTGCTGACGGTGGCGGATTTCGACAAGCTGCTGGCTGAGGCCGGCAAGGTCGAGATCCTGCTGGTCGGCATGGGCAGGGATCTCCGGCCATTGCCCGCCGCACTGCGAGCCGCGCTGAAGGCTGCCGGCATTGCGTCCGACCCGATGTCGACCGGTGCCGCGGTACGGACCTACAATGTCCTTCTGGCGGAAGAGCGCGCCGTGGCCGCCGCGCTCATCGCCGTCGATTGACATGTCCCAGAAT
>NZ_RZPH01001797.1:0-438 GCF_004022825.1 Mesorhizobium sp. M7A.F.Ca.CA.004.04.2.1 | reverse complement strand
CGGTGACGTTCTTGCCGGTCATTTCGACATGGATGCCGCCCGGATGCGTGCCTTCGGCGCGGTGCACCTCGAAGAAGGTCTGGACCTCCTTGAGAATGCGGTCGAACGGCCGCGTCTTGTAGCCGGCGGCCTCGATCGTGTTGCCGTGCATCGGGTCCGACGACCACACCACGGAGCGGCCTTCCTTCTGCACCGCGCGCACCAGCTTCGGCAGATGGTCGGCGACCTTGTCGGAACCGAAGCGGGCGATCAGCGTCAGCCGGCCGGGCTCGTTCTCGGGATTGAGCAGGTCGATCAGCTCCAGCAAGCCGTCCGGCGTCAGCGAAGGACCGCATTTCAGCCCGAGCGGGTTCTTGATCCCACGGCAATATTCGACATGCGCATGATCGGGCTGGCGGGTGCGGTCGCCGATCCAGATCATGTGGCCTGACGTGGCGT
>NZ_RZPH01001796.1:0-440 GCF_004022825.1 Mesorhizobium sp. M7A.F.Ca.CA.004.04.2.1 | reverse complement strand
GGAGATCGCGGCGGGATATGGGATGGAGCAGTTGCGACATGTTTTCTCCTTCGACAACTGACAAGCCCTGCCCCGAAGCGAACTTCGCTCTGAAACCTGCTTAAGTCCATTCAACAAGTCGCGCGCATGAAGCCGCCACTCGATCAGCAACGGATGACGTGCGGATGAACGATCGGGGCGAGGAAATCAGCCCTTGTCGTCGTCGCCTTGGGTGATCAGCCGCGCGCTGCGCTGGCCTGTCGCGTAGATCCATAGCCAGCTCAGCGAAACCGCAAGCCGGTTGCGAAAACCGATCAGGAAATAGATGTGCGCCACTCCCCACAGCCACCAGGCCGCCCAGCCGGTCAGCTTGAGCCAGCCGAAATCGATCACCGCGGCGCGCTTGCCGATCGTGGCGAGATCGCCGGCATGCCTGTAGTGGAAAGGACGCGCGGTCGTGT
>NZ_RZPH01001795.1:0-440 GCF_004022825.1 Mesorhizobium sp. M7A.F.Ca.CA.004.04.2.1 | reverse complement strand
GTGTTCCACCGTCAGCCTACGACCGGGTGGTTACCTCAGGCGACGTGACCCGGGATCTGATCGCCGAAGGGCCGCGCAGGATTTTCCATATCGGCGCCGACCGTGACTTCACTCTCTATGAAGGTCTCGACGTGGAGCTTGTCGAGGAGTTCGAAGCATCCGGCGTCGTCTGCACCGGCCTGTTCGACGACGAGGTCGAGAAGCCCGAGGATTACACGGAGCTCCTGCGGCGGCTGCGCGCCCGGAACCTGCCTTTCATCTGCGCAAATCCCGACATCGTGGTCGAGCGCGGCGAACGCATCATCTGGTGTGCCGGCGCGCTGGCGCGTGACTATGCCCAGCTCGGCGGCCGCACATTGATCGCTGGAAAACCATACGCGCCGATCTACAATCTCGCGATGAAGGAGGTCGCCGAGATTCTTGGCCGGCCGGTCGAGCGC
>NZ_RZPH01001794.1:0-441 GCF_004022825.1 Mesorhizobium sp. M7A.F.Ca.CA.004.04.2.1 | reverse complement strand
AGGGTCAGGGCAGCGCTCACTCCGACGGCGGCAAGAACCAGGTCAGGACGGAAATTGTTCTTGGCGTTGAGCATGTAGATGCCCAGCCCCTTCGCGGCCCCCGCATATTCGGCGAAGATCGCGCCGACCACGGCGTAGGTGATGGAGATCCTCAAACCAGCGAAGAAATAGGGCAGCGCCGAAGGCAGCCGTGCCAGCACGAAGATGCGCCAGCGCCCTGCCCCCATGGCGCGCAGCATTTGCCCGATCTCGGCCTCGGTCGACTCATAACCCTCGACCAATGCAACCAGCATCGGAAAGAAGGTAACCAGCGCCACCAGCATGATCTTGGGCGCCAGCCCGAAGCCGAACCAGAGCACCACCAGCGGCGCGATCGCCACCAGCGGCAAGGTCTGGCTGACGATTAAGACAGGAAACAGCGCACGCCGCAGCGGCTGGAAG
>NZ_RZPH01001793.1:0-446 GCF_004022825.1 Mesorhizobium sp. M7A.F.Ca.CA.004.04.2.1 | reverse complement strand
CATTAAGGGCGACCGCATGTTCGGCCTTGTCGACGCGTCCGACAATGAGATCGCGCGACCGGACCGCGACCCGAAATGGCACAAGGTGCCGCGCATCCGAACCCGGCTGTCGCCGACCCTGGAACTCGAGATTGCCGTTCCCGAGGGCAACTGGCTGGCTGCGCCAAGTATCGAGAGCGACCGCGCGGTATCGGCCTATCTCGGCTTCGAGGCCTCGATCCGGCCGTTTCGTCGCGAGAATGCCGCGCCTGACTATTCCGGCCCGCTGACGGCGGAGCGTTATCGCAAGGCGCCGATCCATCTGTTGACCACGGCTTCGCTGGCGCGCCTGAAGGCATTGCATCCGGAAGGCACCCCCGATCCGCGCCGTTTTCGTCCCAACATCGTCGTCGACATGGCGGCACTCGAAGGGTCGTTTCCGGAGACGGAATGGATCGGCCGCAAGC
>NZ_RZPH01001792.1:0-447 GCF_004022825.1 Mesorhizobium sp. M7A.F.Ca.CA.004.04.2.1 | reverse complement strand
GTGTAAAAGGCCTCGCCGCGCAAGGGTTGCGGCTTGGCCTCGGCATCCTTGATGAAAGTCTTCGACAGCGGCGGCTTGTGATAGGGAAGTTCGTCCTCATCCCCAACGAGGATCACCGGCCCGTCATAGCCGTCTTCGCGCAGACTGGCGGCCGCTTGCACGCCCGCATGACCCGCGCCGACAATGACCACACCGTTCTTCATCGCATCCAATCCTGATTCTACCCTAGGATGTTTCGCCAGATGGCAATTGTCTGGCACCGCTGCAAGCGAGCTTTTGCGGGTCGCATCCGGGATGGCGGCTGTCAATCGCACAGTTCAGCGGCAAGACCGGTGCAGGAAAATGCATAAAGTTGAGAGTCGTAGTTTAGAATAATTCTAAACTGTTGTTTCAATTGACTTTTCTTGCGGATTGTCATTGACATCCGACGATGTCGCAGCTTTATGG
>NZ_RZPH01001791.1:0-448 GCF_004022825.1 Mesorhizobium sp. M7A.F.Ca.CA.004.04.2.1 | reverse complement strand
ACCAAGAAGCTGCAGCTCGGCGTCGATGACCCGGATGTGGTGCCGTTGCGCAAGCGGCTGATGGTTTCCGGCGATCTGTCGCAGAGTGCCGGCATTTCGACGGCCTTCGATTCCTATGTCGACTCGGCGGTCAAGCGTTTCCAGCTGCGCCATGGCCTACCTGCCGATGGTGCGCTCGGCAAATACACCTATGCGGCGATGAACGTTTCGGCGCAGATCCGGCTCGGCCAGTTGCAGACAAATTTGCAGCGGCTGCGCGAGAAGGCCGGCACGCTGGGCAGCCGCTACGTGCTGGTCGACATTCCGGCAGCGCAGGTCGAAGCGGTCGAGAACGACCGCGTCGTGCTTCGCCACACCGCGATCGTCGGCAAGATCGACCGGCAGACGCCGATCGTCAATTCCAAGATCAACGAGATCATCGTCAATCCATACTGGAACGCGCCCGTCT
>NZ_RZPH01000178.1:0-7895 GCF_004022825.1 Mesorhizobium sp. M7A.F.Ca.CA.004.04.2.1 | reverse complement strand
AAAGCGAACTGATCGACGCGTTCCGCGCCCTTGCGACGCCGTTGATCAGTGACAATCTCGCTCGTGTCCCCGGGGCTGTCGGGTTACGGCCGTTTCATCGGGTGAGCGGCGTCATGGCGGGGAGGGCGCTGACGGTCAGGACCCGCCCCGGCGACAACCAGTTCATCCATCGTGCGCTCGATCTGCTACAGCCCGGCGACGTCATTGTCGTGGACGGCGGTGGCTATGAGGGGCGCGCGCTGGTCGGCGAAATCATGACAAGTGTCGCGGCTTCGCGTGGCGCCGCAGGCATTGTCATCGACGGCGCCATTCGCGATGCCGGTGCCATCGGCCGCAATCCGTTCCCATGTTTCGCGCGGTCGGCCATCCATCTCGGACCTTACAAGGATGGTCCGGGAGCCATAAATGTTCCCGTCTGCATAGGCGGCATGGTCGTCGGTCCTGGCGACATCGTCGTCGGCGACGAGGATGGCGTCGTGGCATTTCCAATCGACGGTGCCGCGGCCTTGCTGGCGGCCGTCCGGTCGCAGGAAGCCCGCGAGGCCGAGATCATGCAGAGCATCCAGGAGAACCGTTATCAGGGAGCCTATGCCCGGGCTTCAAGCGGCAGTCACTGATCTGCCGGGTCAGTCCTTGCCGGTGACAATCGTGTGGCCGGCTGGCGATCTTGCTCAACATAACCGCTCCGCAGCTAACCGAGGGCGAAACAATGCATTTCGGGCACGCCGCCTGGATGCACCAACAGGGGAAAATGGAGAGAATTGATGGTTGTTTCCTTCAAGAGGCTAACTTGCGCCACCGCCCTTGCCGGGCTGGCTCTGACCACGATGGCCGCGGCTGCCGACATCAAGATCGGCATCGTGGCCCCCATGACTGGCCAACTGGCCAGTGAAGGGCAGGATATGGAGAACGCCGTGAAGATGGCGATCGATGCCGTCAACGCCAAGGGCGGCGTCAACGGCGACAAGATCACTACCACCACCGCCGACGACGCCTGCGATCCGCAACAGGCGGTGACCGCAGGCAGCAAGCTTGTCTCGGAAGGCGTGACCGCCATCGTCGGCGGCTACTGCTCGGGCGCCGTCTTGCCGACATTGAAGATCTATGGTGACGCCGGCATTCCGTTCGTCATCATCGGAGCGAACTCGACCAAGCTGGTCGCCGCCAATCAGGGCAATGCCTTCCTCGCCAATTCGACCGGCGACATGCAGGCGACGACAGCCGTCGAACTCTTCAAGAAGAATGGCTACAAGAAGTTCGCGTTCGTGGACGAAGGCGATGCCTATTCATCCGACCTAGCCAAGTTGACCGCCGAAGCTTTCAAGAGCGCTGGCGGCGAAATTGCCGCCAAGGAGACCACCACGGCCGGCGAGCAGGACTATTCGGCGGTCGTCACCAAGATCAAGTCGAGCGGCGCCGATGCTGTCTTCTGGACCGCCTACCATGCCGGTGGCGCTCTGCTCACCAAGCAACTCCGGCAGGCCGGGTTCCAGGGCGGCATCGTGCTGGGCGACGGCAACAATTCACCGGAATATCTGGAGATCGCCGGGTCGGCCGGTGAGGGCGTGTACCTGTTGTCTCCGCCGACTGTCGACCTCTTGTCCGGCGCCGCCGACTTCAAGGCCAAGTACAAGGAAACCTATGGCCGCGACGCCGGCGCCTATGCGGCGCTCTCCCACGATGTGGGCGACCTGATCGTCGATGCGATCACGCGGGCCAAGTCGGCGGATCAGAAGGCGATCATCGAGGCGCTCAAGGCCAGCGATTTCAAGGGCCTCGCCGGTGAAATCAAGTTCACCGACAAGAACACGCTCCAGACCTCGAACTTCCGCCCGGTGATTGCAAAGGGCGGCAAGTGGGTGGCTGTCGAATAAAGGCCAACCGGATTGATGCCGAGGCAGGCCTTGTGGCGGCCTCGGCGTCACCGCCGATTGTCTGGTGCGCCGACGCTGCGCCCAGACAAGACTTTTTCAATTCTGCCCTGGAGCATCAATGACGCTCGACCTGCTTATTCAGCAACTGGTGAACGGTCTTATCGTCGGCTCGTTCTATGCCCTGATCGCGCTTGGCTACAGCATGGTCTTCGGCGTCATCAAGCTCCTGAATTTCGCCCATGGCGACATCTACATGAACGGCGCCTTCGTCGGCCTCATCGTGTTCTCCTTTGTCGGCATATGGGTCGGCAATGGCTGGCTGGGCGTGGTCTGCGCCCTGCTTGTGTCGATGCTGGCTGTCGGCTTGCTCGGCGTCATCATCGAACGCTTCGCCTATCGGCCGATGCGCAATGCGCCGCGCCTCTCCATCCTCATCACGGCGCTTGGTGCCTCGATGGTGTTGAACGGCACGGCACTCGCCCTGACCGGCGGGCGGCATTACGCCTTCAACACCGACCTCGGTTTTGCCGGTGTCGACATTTCCACCGTTCATATCACCTACACGCAGATGGTTCTGGTGGCCGCCTCCATTGCTCTTATGGCAGGCATGCAGGCCTTTGTCTCCCGCACCATGTACGGCAAGGCGATGCGCGCCGTGTCCATCGACATGGGGGCGAGCCGCCTGATGGGCATCGATGTCGACCGGGTGATCGCCTTGACGTTTTTCATGGGCTCGGCGCTCGCTGCCGGCGGTGGGGTCATGGCCGGCGCCTATTATGGCAGTGTCCATTTTTTCATGGGCTTCATCATGGGGCTCAAGGCCTTCACCGCCGCTGTCATAGGCGGGATCGGCAGCGTGCCGGGCGCCATGCTCGGCGGCTTGCTGCTCGGCCTGCTCGAGGCTTTCGGTTCGTCCTTGCCCTTCGTCGGATCGGAGTGGCGTGACGTCTTCGTTTTCGGGACCCTGATCCTGTTCCTTGTGTTCAAGCCGACCGGCCTTCTTGGACGCTCTGTCGTGGAGCGGGTGTGATGATCGACGAAGTGAGAACCATGCCGGCAGCCGTGCAACCGCAATTGATGCGCTGGTCCGTCGTGCTGCCCGGCCTGGCGGCACTCGCCGTCGCGCTGGTGTTGCCGCAATTCGCCAACGGCTATGTGACCGAGGTGGCGACCACGGCGCTGCTCTATGTCGTTTTGTGCCTCGGCCTCAACATTGTCGTTGGCTATGCCGGCCTGCTCGACCTCGGCTACGCCGCCTTCTTCGCAGTCGGCGCGTACACGTCAGGCATCCTGACCGCCGAATTCGGGTTCAATTTCTGGCTCACCATCCCGGTCGCCATGGCGGCAGCCTGCGTGGCTGGCATCATCATCGGGGCTCCGACATTGAGATTGCGCAGCGACTATCTGGCGATCGTGACGCTGGGCTTCGGCGAAATCGTGCGCATCATCGCCCGCAACCTCGACATCACCGGTGGCGCGAGCGGACTCATCGGCATCGAGCGCCCGGAGATATTCGGCTTCAGGTTGATGCAGGTGCAGCACTTCTACTATGCGTTCCTGGTGCTTGCGCTGCTCACCGCCTTCGTCTGTCTGAGCGTCGAGCGATCGCGAATGGGACGAGCCTGGTTCTACGTTCGCTACGATGAGGACGCCGCCGCTGGCATCGGCATCAACCGTGTCACGGCCAAGCTGCAAGCCTATATGATGGGCGCGGTGATCGCTTCGGTGGCCGGATGCCTCTACGCGGCCAAGATGACGGCCATCTCGCCGGAGAGTTTCACCTTCAACCAGTCGCTGCTCATCCTTCTCGGCGTCGTCCTGGGCGGCATGGGCCGCATTCCCGGCGTCGTCCTTGGTGCTGTTCTGGTGGCCCTGCTTCCCGAAGTGCTGCGCGGAGCAGGCACCTATCGTCCCCTGGTGACCGCGATTGCGCTGCTGGCAATCATGCTCTTCAGGCCGAACGGGCTGTGGCCGGACAAGCGAGTTTGACCATGGCGCTGCTGGAAGTCCGCGATCTGCGCCTCAGTTTCGGAGGACTGAAAGTCCTTCACGACATTTCGTTCTCAGTTGAGAAAGGCGCCATCAACAGTCTTATCGGGCCGAACGGGGCCGGCAAGACATCACTCTTCAATTGCCTGACCGGCTTCTACAAGCCGAAGGGCGGCTCGATCAGTCTGGGCGGCCGGCCAATCACCGGCTTGCCGCCGCATCGCATCACCGCGCTCGGCCTCGCCCGCACATTCCAGAACATCCGGCTGTTCAAGGAAATGACCGTTCTGGAAAACGCCATGTCCGGCCAGCATTGCCGCAGCCGCCACGGCATCATGTCGGCGATCCTGCACTTGCCGGCACAGCGGCGCGAGGAGGAGACGATCCGCGCGGCTGGCATGCGCTGGCTCGATTTTGTCGGTATCGAGCAGCATGCGCATCGCCGCGCCGGCGGTCTCTCTTATGGCGATCAACGGCGGCTCGAACTCGCAAGAGCCCTGGCGTCGGCACCCGAACTCATCCTGCTGGACGAGCCTGCCGCCGGCCTGAACGAGCGCGAGAAGCTGGACCTTGTGCACCTGATCCGCCGCATCCGCGACGAAACCGGCGTCACGGTCCTGCTGATCGAGCATGATATGGGCCTGGTCATGCAGGTGTCGGAGAAGATCGTGGTGTTCGACTATGGGCAGAAGATCGCCGACGGACGGCCGGAGGCCGTGCGAACAGACCCCAGGGTCATCGAAGCCTATCTCGGTACGGAGGAATGATGGACGCCGAAATCGTTCTTTCCGCGGACCGCATCGTCGCGCGCTATGACGGCATCGAAGCCCTTCATGGTGTCAGCCTTTCGGTCAAACGCGGCCAGATCGTCGCCCTGCTTGGCGCGAATGGTGCGGGCAAGAGCACCACGCTGCGCACGCTGTCCGGCCTCGTTGCCGCATCCTCCGGATGTGTCCGCTTCCTGGGCGAGGATATAACCAAAGTCCCTGCCCATCGCCTGCCGCATCGCGGGCTCGTCCACGTTCCGGAGGGAAGGCGTATTTTCGGCGACATGACGATCAAGGAGAACCTTGACCTGGGCTCTTTCACGCTTGCCGACGACGCCGAGCGCCGCCGGCGGCTGGATCATGTTTTCGAGCTCTTCCCCATCCTGGCGCGCAGACAGAATGGCGATGCAAGGAACCTCTCGGGAGGCGAGCAACAGATGCTGGCGATCGGCAGGGCCCTCATGGCCGCGCCCAAGGTGCTGTTGCTCGACGAGCCTTCCATGGGTCTGGCGCCGCAACTGATCAAGGAAGTCATGAACATCGTGCAGCGCCTCAATCGTGAAGGCGTGACCATCCTGCTTGTGGAGCAGAATAGCAAAGTCGCCTTGAAATTCGCCGACTATGGCTATGTGCTCAAGGCTGGGCGCGTTGTGCTTGAGGGACCAGGCAGTGATCTTGCGAGCAACGAAGCGGTCATCAGCGCCTATTTAGGTGGCGTCGCTGCTTAGCTGGCAAAGCTGCCAACTCCCGGATTTTTACAAAATGAGGCCGCCACTCCAGTCCAGCCCCTAACATATTGATTTGTGCAGGAAGCACTGACCCTCAGAGACAGACTACGCTGGCTTAAGATGACTGTGCCTCTAGACGGACGGCGGCGACAGGATGAAAAGCGCTTGCGCCTGCTTGGTGGCGGAACTGTTGCGGAAGGTGTGGAGGCGTCTTGGGTCGAAGGTCGTGGCGTCGCCTTCGAGCAGGACGACCTCAATTGATGACGCAGGCTGAGCGTAAAGGAATGGATCGCGGCCTGTGAGAGCAAGACGAGCGTCGAGTTCCAGGAACATCCGTCGTTGATTTGCGTTTGCTCTCCGAGGTTAGACGTTTTCAAACCGAAGGAGAACGGTGTCATGGACTGGAACCGCGTGGAAGGAAACTGGAAACAGGTGAAAGGCAAGGTCAAGGAGCAGTGGGGTAAACTCACGGATGACGACCTTGACCGCATCGCCGGCAAGCGCGATCAACTCGAAGGCAAGATCCAGGAGCGTTACGGCCTCGAAAAGGACCGTGTGCGGCGCGATATCGATGACTGGTACGGTCGACAGGGCTGGTAAGCGCGTGAGCCCCGGGCCGCGGCCAATTCCAAGACGCGGCCCAACAGTCCGGCAGGTCCGGCTCATGCAGATGCCGAGCCTTATCGTCAGTTGAATTTTGCAGCAAGGATTTCGTACTGTGTCAGAAGATATCTCTCGCAAGCAAGAGCAACGGGGGACAAGAAGGATCGTCATGTGGGCGATCGCAGTTACCGCTGTGATTTTCCTTGTTCTGCTGGCTACATTCGTGTTCGGCCCGCTGGTATGATTTTCATCGCCGATGATTGAGTTGTTTCCAGCGAGATCCGGGGATGATCGGGCGTTTGAGGGCGCTTGCAGCGGCCACCGGGCCGCGTCTTGCGACTGCGGCAGCAGGCGCGGATGAGCCGACAACCCGTCAAGTTGATGCCATCCGCGCTGCCCTGGGTGGCAGGCGTATTCGCGGCAATCGCCATTGTTCCGGTAGTTTGCGCCATCAACTTGGTCCGCGGCGACAATCTCCGGGAAACCACCATTGCACAGGCCATCGGGGGCGACCCTGACCGGGCCGTCCCGGCAATGATCCGCAACGGCTGTGGCGGATGTCACGAAATCCCGGGAGTGCCCGGCGCCCGTGGCACCGTCGGTCCGTCCCTGCAAGGCGTCGTCGAAAGAGGGATATACCGGGCCGTCGCGAGCCACCCCGGATGCGATGATGCGCTGGATCAGCAGGGCGCGGTACGTTGACCCGAAGACGGCCATGCCCAATACAAATCTGTCGCCTCAAGAGGCGCGCGACATTACCGCCTATCTCTACGCGCGAACATGAGGCGCGCTGAAGTCGCCCCACGGCGCAGGCGTCTTGCCAGCAAAAGCAGCAGGCCAAGCATCAACACGGCGGCGCCCGCTACAAGTGATTGAGCCGCCAGAATCATGATCGTCTGGCTGGTTGTCGTTCCTGCCCGCATCTGGCGTACATCGGCCGCGGTGACGCTGAGGTCGGGATTTCCGAACCGCACGGTGACGTAATTTGCAAGAGCTGCCACCTGGCCATCATCCAGCCAGCCGCCGAAGGCCGCCATCGATTGACGCCCGGCCACGTCACCAGCTTTGACGCCTTCAAGGATGGTCATGACGACATCCTCGGGCGTGGCCGCGCCGGGGGTGCTGTTACGGGTCAAGGACGGATAGGATCCGTCTGATGATCCGCCTCCGTTCGCCCCATGGCACGTCGAACAGAGCGATCGATAGAGATCATCGCCGGTTGCGGTTCCGCTGCCTTGCGTCATCCCTTCGGTTCCAGCAATGTCGTCGGCCGCGGCCGCGGCCGCGTTACCCCATGAGAAACGCGGCTGCTTCTCGTCTCCCGGTTGGGCGGGCACGTCCCTGAGATAGGCGACAATAGCCTGGATGTCGTCGTCGGAAAGATGCTGCAGGCTGTTCATGACCGTTTCCGCCATCGGCCCGCCCGCGTAGGCCTTCCCGGGCACGGCGCCGGTTTTGAGGAATCGAGACAGCTCTTCGTTGCTCCAGCCGCCGACGCCTGCGATCTTGTCGCTGGTGATGTTGAAGGCGTGCCAGATGCCGGCGGTGCCGCCGGCAAGCTTGTGGTCTTCATCCATGCCGAACGTCGCATTCCTTGGCGTGTGGCAGGCACCGCAGTGGCCGAGCACCTCGACAAGGTAGGCTCCCCTGTTCCATGCGGCGGTCCGGCTCCGGTCAGGCGTGAAACTGCCGCTTTGGAGGTTCGCGAGCTTCCACAGCGCAACCGTCCAGCGCTGGTTGAATGGAAAAGGCAGAATGTTTCGCGGCCGCGGCTGGGAAATCGGCGGCTGCGCAAGGAGATAGGCCCGGATCGCAAGCACGTCCTCGCGGCTCATTGCGGCGAAGCTGTCATAGGGCATGGCGGGGTAGAGATCGGCTCCGTCGCGCCTGATACCTTTCTGGACGGCTCGCACGAACTCGTCCGCGGAATAGCG
>NZ_RZPH01001790.1:0-449 GCF_004022825.1 Mesorhizobium sp. M7A.F.Ca.CA.004.04.2.1 | reverse complement strand
TTCTTGTGCTTGGGCGCGCCGGTGGTGTCGAATTTCGGCTTGCCCGGCTTTTTCGCCCATGGCTTTGCCTCATGCGCGGCGGCCGGGCGCTGATCGACTGCTGCCGGTGCACGTTTTTCGAATTTGCGCTTCGGCGCGTTGGGGTCGAACGGCGCCTTGCCGCGATGCGGCTTCTTGTCGGGGCTTGGCGGCTGATAGCCGGCGCGTGAAAGATCGGGCGTACCATCGAGCCGCTTCACCAGGATGTTGCCTTGCAGCTTGCGGTCGGGACCGATCGCGGCCAGGAAGCGGTCGGCCCAGTCGGCTGATATCTGCACGTAGGTCTCTTCCGGCTGCATCTTGATGGCGCCGATCTCGCGCTTCGAGATGCTGCCGGTGCGGCACAGCATCGGGATCAGCCAGCGCGGCTCGGCATTCTGCCGGCGCCCGATCGACAGCGAGAACCAGAC
>NZ_RZPH01001789.1:0-450 GCF_004022825.1 Mesorhizobium sp. M7A.F.Ca.CA.004.04.2.1 | reverse complement strand
CCTTAGGGTAGTAGATGCCGGCATGGATGACCTCGCTGTTGCGGCTCGACGTGCCCAGCCCGGGGCTGTCCTCGGCCTCCACGACAAGAACTTCGCGTCCCTCGAGCGCCAGCCGCCGCGCAATCGCCAGACCGACGACGCCGGCGCCGATGACGATGCAATCGACTTTCTCGTCGGGGACCCCCATCGTCATTCGCCAGCCCCTGGGGCACAATGCAGGACGTGCAAGCAGGCCTCACCAGAATTCCGGCCCGCCGAAAGCACCACAAGCATGAGATGTCACTCCATCGGCCGTTTTCTGTCCGAGCGTGCAACGAAATAAAGCACCGCGATTGCGGCAAATACCATAATGTTGATGATCGACGAAAGCGCATAGAGCTCCGGCTTGACACCATAGCGCAGTGCGCCCCAGGCGACCGATGGCATGGTAGGCGTGGCGCCGGGTAGAAC
>NZ_RZPH01001788.1:0-452 GCF_004022825.1 Mesorhizobium sp. M7A.F.Ca.CA.004.04.2.1 | reverse complement strand
GATTGCGGACCGCTTTCAGGACATGAAAGAGATGGAGCAGGAAGCAGCGATGTGAGGCTTGCGCTGGGTTCCACAACATCACCGTGGGTACCACAGCATCACCAATGTTCAGAGCCGGCGAATGCTGATGACGATCTCGCGGCCTATTTCGAAGAGCTTGCTAGGCTGCAGTGCAGGCTCTCCGGACCCGAAGGTGCTTGGCGAACTGCACAGGCGTCCTTGCCGTTCATCTCCGGCCATCGATGCTGTCGACATGCGGCGTTGCGATCCGGCACCTTTGATGCCGGAACTATGGCGGTAGCTAGTTTGCCAGTACCCTCCAATTGCCTGCCTCTTCAAGAGCCCGCTACGCCGGTGGCGGGCTTTCGCTTTGTTGGTGCGCAAGCGTCAGGAAGGCAGTCGCCGAATTGGCGGGAACAATTTAGCGAAAAGTAAATTCAACGGTCTTCTGG
>NZ_RZPH01001787.1:0-459 GCF_004022825.1 Mesorhizobium sp. M7A.F.Ca.CA.004.04.2.1 | reverse complement strand
GCCCTGTTCGCGGCACTGTTCGGGGGCGGGGGCGCCGATTGGGTCGGCCCGGGGTCGGGCGCCGATGCGGCGATGCAGGCACGCAAAGCCGACGTGGTCGATGCGGCGCTGGCTTTTCATGGCGGCCATCTCGGCGACCCGCTCGAGGCGCTGCGCCGGGTCGGTGGCCGTGAATTCGCGGCGATCGCCGGCGCCATCCTTGCCGCGCGGATGCAGAAGATCCCGGTGCTGCTCGACGGATTGGCGGCGACGGCAGCCGCAGCGGTACTGCATGGCGTCAATCCCACAGCGCTCGAGCATTGCCTTCTGGCCAGCCTGTCGCCGGAACCCGCGCATGCACGCGCCGCCCAACGGCTAGGGCTGCGCCCGTTGCTTGATTTGGATATCAGCCATGGCGAAGGGGCAGGGGCCGCCCTTGCTGCGGGGCTGGTCACGGCCGCCGCGCTGACCCGTTCGGGC
>NZ_RZPH01001786.1:0-459 GCF_004022825.1 Mesorhizobium sp. M7A.F.Ca.CA.004.04.2.1 | reverse complement strand
CAATTGCCGTTCGTTGCGCATTTCGGTGCCGCGCGGGCGGGCGCGAGCCCTGGTATCCGCGCGGCACCGAAATGCGCAACGAACGGCAATTGTCCATAGTGGCAGCGGACGAACTGGCGGTTGTTGCCCAACGCATGGGCCTGGCCGAGATCAGGCCGGAGTGGATCGGCGCCAATCTTGTGATCGAAGGGGTGCCGAACCTCTCGATGCTGCCGGCCGGCACGCTGCTGTTCTTCAAGGGCGGCGTCACCATCAAGATTGACGTACAGAACGGACCTTGCCGCATCGCCGGCCGGTCGATCGCCGAGAATGCCGGAATGGCCGACGTCGAAGCCGGCGCGCTGTTGTTCCCAAAAGTCGCGAAACGGCTGCGCGGCGTCGTCGCCTGGGTCGAGAAGCCCGGAACGGTCAGGGTCCGCGAAGAAATCTCGGTGCGCGTGCCGGAGCAGTGGATCTATT
>NZ_RZPH01001785.1:0-462 GCF_004022825.1 Mesorhizobium sp. M7A.F.Ca.CA.004.04.2.1 | reverse complement strand
CGCCACCCGAAAGGATGCGCGGCGGATTGCGGCTGAGATCGTTCACCGCCTCTTCGATGCGGCTGATCGAACGGCGGCTGTCCTGCACCAAGGCCTCGACATTCGAAAGTCCCTGTCCCGAGAAGCGCGCCAGATTGTCGGTGATGACGCCAAGGCGGGCATTCAGCGTGTCGGCAACCTGCTTGAACGACTTCAGCGTCGCCCTGGCATCCGCCATCACGCCATCGGCCTGCCCCGACCCGAGCAAGGTATCGACCCTGGCAAGAATGCCATCGACCCGCACCGAGGCATCGTTGAGCCGTTGCGCGAGCTGCTTTGCGTCCTTGATCGTCTGGTCGATGTCGTCGGCCCGGTTGGCGAACTTGTGGGTCACCTCAGCGATATCGGCGGCGGCCTTGTCGGCGCTCTCGCTGGCCTTTTGGATGTTGGCGAGCGCCGAGCGCACTTGGGCGGGATCGATAC
>NZ_RZPH01001784.1:0-465 GCF_004022825.1 Mesorhizobium sp. M7A.F.Ca.CA.004.04.2.1 | reverse complement strand
CCTCCTGCTATTGTGATGTTTTGGCAACACTTTCTGAGCAACCCCTGCGCTGGAAGCCGGGCTGAGGAAATTGCCTATTTCCCGCCATAAACCCGGCGCACCTCGATCTGGTCTCGGGACACGCGCCAAAAGGCTCGGCGAGGGGGCAGCCGCTCCGCCCCATTTGCAGGGAAGATGGGGCAAGGAAGAGTATGGACGCCAAAGTCATCTCCAAGGCTAAGCTCCCTAGCCGCTATGTGACCGTCGGTCCGGCGCGTGCGCCGCATCGTTCCTATCTCTATGCCATGGGTTTGTCGGCGGCCGAGATTGCGCAGCCGCTGGTCGGGGTCGCCTCCTGCTGGAACGAGGCGGCGCCCTGCAACATCTCGCTGATGCGCCAGGCGCAGGTGGTCAAGAAGGGCGTCGCGTCCGCCAGCGGCACGCCGCGCGAATTCTGCACCATCACCGTCACCGACGGCATCGCCA
>NZ_RZPH01001783.1:0-465 GCF_004022825.1 Mesorhizobium sp. M7A.F.Ca.CA.004.04.2.1 | reverse complement strand
GCTGCCGACCGTTCCGCATGTCGCCGAGCTCGTCAAATCCTCCGTCAACCGCTGGGATGAAAAGCCTGAGATCATCGTCGATTCCCAGCGCAAATGGCAGGCTTTCGGCAAAGCCGATGCGGCGCTGATCGCGTCCGGGACGGTATCGCTGGAACTGGCGCTGGCCGGCGTGCCGATGATTTCCTGCTACAGGCTCGACCCGGTCGCGCGGGTCTTGGCGCCGTACCTCGTTTCCGTCTGGTCGGCGCTGCTGCCCAATCTGATATCGGATCGAGCGCTTATTCCGGAATTCTACGACGGCTACATCAAGCCGAACAATCTGGCCCGGCAATTGGAAGCCCTGTTCGCCGACAGCGGCATGCGCGCCTGGCAGAAGAATGGATTTGCAGAGATCACGCGGCGCATGGCGACGGATAGACCGTCCGGCGAGATCGCCGCGCAGGTGGTGATGCGGTATGTCAAGAG
>NZ_RZPH01001782.1:0-466 GCF_004022825.1 Mesorhizobium sp. M7A.F.Ca.CA.004.04.2.1 | reverse complement strand
CTTGCGCACCGCAGTCATCTGGCCCTGGCCACCGTCGATCAGGATGACATCGGGCCAGGCCGGGAAGCTGCCGGAGATATCGTCCTCCATATCGTCCGCCGAACCATCAGCCGCATCCCCAGCCGGGACATCGCCATGCTCCTTCAGCAGCCGCGAAAAACGTCGCTCCATCACCTCGCGCATCATGCCGAAATCGTCGCCAGGTGTGATCTCGGTCGAGCGGATGTTGAATTTCCGGTACTGGTTCTTCACGAACCCTTCCGGTCCGGCGACGACCATGGCGCCGACCGCGTTGGTGCCCATGATGTGTGAGTTGTCGTAAACCTCGATGCGCACCGGCGGCTTGGCCAGGCCGAATGTCTCGGCGAAACCCGCAAGCAGGCGTCCCTGGGTGGAGGTTTCAGCCAGCCGGCGTCCGAGCGCTTCGCGGGCATTCTGCAAAGCGTTGTCGGTCAGGTCCTTCTTC
>NZ_RZPH01001781.1:0-466 GCF_004022825.1 Mesorhizobium sp. M7A.F.Ca.CA.004.04.2.1 | reverse complement strand
GCTGATCGCGGCCGGCCCCGAATATGCCGGCGAAAGCTCGATCGCGCGTACGCCGCTGATGTCCGCCCTGCCGGCGATGCCGACCGGCGAGGTGGTCGACAAGGCCTTCTATCCGCGCCTCACCGAACTCGGCCAGCGCCACCCGGTGACGCGTGGGCTGGATGGCTCTGCCACCGAGCCGCCGCACTGGAGCCGCTGGTTCCGCACCATCGGCGTGCAGAATCCCGAAGGCGCAGTGGTGATGAAGGGCGCCGACAACCGGCCGCTGCTGTTGCTCGACCGTAAGGGCGAAGGCCGCGTCGGCATGCTGCTGTCCGATCAGGGCTGGCTGTGGGCGCGCGGCTTCGAGGGCGGCGGCCCGCATGTCCAGCTCTACCGGCGCATCGCCCACTGGCTGATGAAGGAGCCTGAGCTCGAGGAAGAGCGGCTGACCGCCGACGGCCGCGGCATGGTGCTGGAAATCCGC
>NZ_RZPH01000177.1:0-7900 GCF_004022825.1 Mesorhizobium sp. M7A.F.Ca.CA.004.04.2.1 | reverse complement strand
GGCAGCGTGAATTCACGGAAATGCCGGATGCGGTCGGAGGCCGGCTGGTACTTGTGCACCTGCCGGTCGATTTCGAGAAAGCCTGTTACCTTGCCCATAGTCCAGTTCCTGCTGTCCAGATGGTGCGCCTGGCGACGCCCTGCAGCTGGATCAGATGGGGCATCCCGTCCACACATGGGCCGCACCAAGTTGCCCAAAATTCGACTATGTACACTTGCCGGGCTCAAAGCTCGTGAGGGGCTCGCCATGCAGCCAGTTCTCGACTCTAATCGAAGGAGCCGGGGACTCCATCTGCAATACCACGTTGCGGTCCAAAGCTATTTCCAAAGGTTTCTGCACGAGCTGGTTTCCTCTCAGAGACGGCACACGGGTTCAGGGAGGAGCGCATCGCTCGTCTTGCCCCATTGAGTGCAGTCACAGTCACTCAGTCTCAAAAGCCATGCCAACGCGCTCAGCGCGCAGTTAGCGCCCATTGCTTCGAAAAACCTCGTCAGTGCCCAGATGTTGGTTGTAATGAACCTGACATTTGTCTGACGCTGTCAGCTTTTGGACACGCGATCACGCGCTTCGTGCCGCCAGATGGCCAGGCCGAGCCCTGTGTTGCCAGCGGTCGCTTCGATGATTGTACCGCCCCGCGCGTGCCACGCTGTTCGGCATTAACGATCATCGACAACGCAATGCGATCCTTGATCGATCCGCCGGGATTCTGGCTTTCGATCTTGACGAAGCGACGACACCTGCCGGTATCGAATCTCTTCAGTTCGACGACCGGCGTCTCCCCAATCAGATCGAGCACTGACAAATGGCGGACGCAGGCGAGAGGACGCCTTTGTCGACGGTCGGCGGAACATCTCGAGGCTCATGCGGCTGCGGTCTCCAGAATGTCGGCATAGTGCCGTTGCGCAATATCGGGATGCGAGCGCAGTCGGCTCTTCAGCAGTTGCGGAACAGGGGATTGTCGGGGTCGCTGGCGGGGCACCCGCTTCGGCAGCCAGTTCAGGCGGCAGGTCAAGAAACCGTATGTCGGCATCAAGCCGCGCGCCGAAGAAGAAGGGAATAGAAACAGTGCCCTTCGAAAGACCCAGGGCGACGGAAATCATTGCATCGGGCGAGTTCATGCGCCTGAAGCAGCGCTGGCTGCAACTGCTTCATAGCGACAGGCGGGCGGAGACTCTAGCGGGGCTTTCGCCGCTTGGTTGATTGAGGCTCTCGACGAAGCCACTAAGATTCGGCGGCCGATAATAGCTTGCTGCTCATTGGGACGCCGACCAACGCCGGGATTGAGAAAGGCAACCCTGCCCCACAAGGCGGGTGTCACACGTGCGGTGCGTCCGCTCGTCGCGCCGGATGGTCTTTGAGACCTGGGTTCACGGCTATTCAGATGCACCCCTGTCGGCTTTTCGGTGCAGGCCGCCAGGCGGCGTGTTGCAGCAGCGGTAATTAGTTTGAGAGCGTGCGAGCACGGGCTGCATAGTGAGATCATTTGCCGGCGTGGGGACCAAGGTGTGGCGCAGCCTTAGAGAACTCAACACCGAGACCGGAGCAACGGAGACGGCTCTTTCGTCGAGACAGTTTAATTGGAAGGCCGAGAAGCACCGGCTGGGTAGCGTCACGCCGCATCATTCTTTGCGGAGCTGGAGCGCGCGGGATCGCTGGAGCGGCTGGTGAAAGCGGTTGCCGGGGCGCACGCCAACAACAACACGTGAGCTGGCGCCTCGTGTGGCAAAAGGAGGGGGCGAGAGCCCATGGCCTGCAATGAAGCGATCAAGCATTGCGATCGTGGAACCAAGCTGCCTAGTCGACCATCCGGACCGCGGCCTTCAAGCCAGCTCGCCTTGGAATCGGCCTTCCAGGAATCACCGTCAAGGCCGACTCACGACCTTTTCGCCATGAGCCGCGAAGAGGGCATTCCGCCGGAAGCCGATGGCTGCCTTCTCTCGTTCATCGACGGCTATGTGGTGAGCGGCCATGTGCCGGTCGGCACGGTCAACAAGCTCTTGACCGAGCGGCCCGACATCAAAGGGCATGACGCTGCCCGGCATGCCGATGGGCTCCCCCGGCATGAGTGGCACGAAGGAAGCGCCCTTCGAGATTCTCGAAATCCGAAAGTCTGACGCGACCGGCGGCATCTACGCCACGGAATAGGAGGCTTCGATGATGGAATGCATGAGCGGCATGATGATGTTCGGCACGGGCCTGGTGTGGCTGCTTGTCGTCGTCGTGCTCGTCCTCGGGACGGCCGCGCTGATCAAATACCTGTTCTCCAGCGGCGGCAAAGGAGAAGGGCGTCGGTCCTCTTATCGATGCGTGGCCGCGGCAGGCCTCGGATTGGTCTGGACATTGCCTTGGCTCGCCAACCGGATGGCCGCGCCCCGGCCGCGGCGATAGCGCTAGGCAAGACGGTTTTAGCCAGGCGAAGGTCAGCGCGATTGGAAAGCCCGCTGCCTTCGGGACGCATGCCGGCGCCGGGACCGGCCGCGGTCGTCGGCGGCGGCTACCAGAGCGACATGCCGGGCTTCGGGAATGTCCTCACCGACGAGGAGATCCGGGCCGTTCTGGCCTTCATCAAAAGCACATGGCCCGAGCGGGAACGCGCCTATCAGGCAGATGAGCCGCCGGGAGCGGGAGCAGACACAGTGAGACCAATCCTAGCCGCGGAGCCCTCGAACGCCCCCAACCGGAATGCATTGTCCATGAAAGCGAAACCGTCGCTTGCGATTCAATTTCTGGCGCTGATCCTCGGGACCTCCGCGCTGGCCCACCATCCGGGCGCCGATCTCGACAAGATGAGGGACAGCGCGGAGAGGTTCTTCCAGGCGATCGACGAGCAGGCCGCGCCGCCTTTCGAACTGGCCGACGCGGACGGAAGGGCCGTCCGCCTTCCGATCTCTCCGACAAGATCGTGGTGCTCTACTTCATGACGAGGTAACCTTGGAAGAAGAAGGCGACGGCCACTGGCGGCAGGATGGCAAGCACGCTGGCCGCAAAAAGCGGCCCATACTCATAGAAGCGGGCCGGTTCTGTCGCAAATCGTGCTTTTGGCCACAACTGGACGCTTTCGCGCGCTTATGGACCAGCTCACATGACAGGGCTCGACGTGCCCCGGGGTGGCGCCCTACTTCCACGCTCGCACTGTCACACTCCCGCCGAAAGGCGGGTTTAGTGAGTTATGGCAGTGACTGTGCCACCAGTCCAAACGTCGAGTTTCGCGGCAACTTCGACGCTTTCCTTAGCTGACTTGCCCAAAACCAGCGCGGCCAAAGCATACTGCTTGCCGCTCCCGATGGCATAATATTCACCTTTCACGGGATCACTTGGCAGCCAATTGCCGTCCAACAATACGGCTTCCCCATTTTTGCGCACTATCAGCGCCTCAAATTCAAAATTGTCGTCGTTGCGCGGCACAGGAATATCAGAAACATCCATGCCCTTCTCAACCCAGTCTCGAACGGCCTTTGGAATACCCAAGGACGAAGAGGAAACGCCGATGAGTGTGCCGTCGCATAAGCGAAACACCTTCGTTTTCTCACCGACGGATACTGAGTCAAAACCCAAGGCTCGGCCGTCGCCAGCCATGGTTCCGTTCCTGTAAGCTATTGTTGTCATTGGCACCCTTCTATCGCTGCATCAAACTTCAGGACCTTGCGCATGTCCCCTGTGTCAAGGTCACTGACCGACGGCCTATTTGCCTGATACACGATACAGGCTGCGCTCCTTGAGTTCGCGCACGGGTGGCCGTCATCTTGCCGCCTTCGCGCAATGCCTTGAACAGGCCGAGTCTGTCCCCCAGCGGGAATGACAACCACCTCCATGTCGTTGAAACGCAGGAAATCCGTCACTTTGCCTCGTCGGTAACGGGCGGAGCCGGAGCGGTCGTCACCGGGCAAGCGCGGTCGCAGTAGGTATCCTGGGCAGCCCGTCAGACATGGATGGCTTCGGTTGTGTCATGCGACTTCTTGTTGGTCGGTCACGTGTTTCCGGATAACCAGCATGCGCTGTGCCAAATGAGAAAACCATTTAAAGTCAATCCAGCAGATCTGACTGTATTCCGACATTGTCGGAAATTGGACATCGCCGAACGCGGGCGCTCGGGGCTTGTGATGATACTTGGGCGTGCTGCTTCGGAGGAGGGATGCGCCTCGTACCGGCCGCGAAGCCTTCCTGCATTTAAGGCGCCAGATCAATTGAACGCGATGCCGGGCAGCGTCGCAGCGGCTAAGCCAGCCACTCGCATTGCTCCCTGACAGGATGGTGCCGATCCTGCTGAGATCGCATGCTGGCGCGACGTTGCTTTGCGGCCACCGTCGCGCCTGCCCGTGAACTGTTCGCGCCTGTGCTCATGCTCGCCTTGACACCCTCGATGGGTCCATCCGGGATGGTCAACCATCCGGAACATAGCGGGCAGGCGGGCATCTTCACCAGCAGTCTCTGTGTCGCTCTCGTGGCGGCAAACAAGATCGAGGCTGGCGGGGTGATGATCAACGGTCCTCGAACCATCGATTTTGATCGCGGTGGCCGTTCAGTGCGTTCAAGCACGAGGCGCCGTTAGACGGCACCGCAGCATCATAGCGAAGTGCCATGCAGGACGACTCCCTGCAGCATCGTCTCGCGCAGCCAAACACTTGCCGGATCACTGTTGTGAACGGCCGGGCGTTTGACGGCCTGTGACGCGAAAAGGCAACGGAAGATCTAGCATTTATGGGGGAAATGTTTTTTCGGAGTGCTTGACCCGCAGGAAGGGCAGGGCATGACTGCCTATCGCCCGACCCGGCAAGGCCGCACTCATGACCGGCTGGGCTCGGTTAATCCTGCATGCCGCGCCCATGAGGTTACTTGTCCGGAGTGCGTCGAGCACAACGAGGAGATGTAGTTCACGATCTTTGAAAAGCGTGGTCAACCATCCAAAGTGTGGATGCCTTTCATCGAAACAAACGATTTCATCAATGTTCTGGAATCCTGCATGGGCAGAAGCACCTGATGGACACCGATGCCCCCACTGCCTCATGGCGTGGCGAGCGTCTTAAGAAACCGCCCGAAAGGAGATTTTTCATGCGCTCTACCGGGCAGTGGAGTGCTGGGAAAGGGAGTTGCAACTGACCGGCCATGTCAAACTGTCCGACTTCTTCCGAGCCTATGGACAGACCGGGAGACGCGCACGTGTAGCGGCTCACATCGTCATACTGCACCTACGCCACACACCGGCCGGACCTGATCCGGCTTTATGAGCATTGGGTTTTGTCAGTTGCCCAAGCGTGATGGCTTTCGCGACGCGGCGCGCCTCAGGAACTGAGCCGCGTCCAGGTCGAAACGCGGGAAAGAAAGACAGGAAACAGAATGGCCGATCAATTCGCAACGGACGTCATTGCCCTGATCAAGAAACGCGCCGAGTCGGAGAGCGGTGAGGGAATGCCTGCGTCATTCGTCGGCGAGATAACAATCGCCACGGAACTGGACGCGCTCGGGTTCGATTCGCTGGGTTTGGCGGACGTCCTCTGGGATGTGGAGCAGGCCTACGGCATCAAGATCGACATGAACACGGCCGATGCCTGGTCCAATCTCAAGAATGTCGGCGACGTCGTGGAAGCCGTCCGCGGCTTGCTTGCGAAGGAGGCTTGAATGGACAGGCGCGTCGTTATCACCGGAGTGGGCGGCCTGTGCGGACTGGGCACCGAGGCCGCCTCTATGTGGAAAGAGATGCGCGAAGGCCGCTCCGCCATCGGCCCGATCGCCAATTCCGAGCTTCATGACCTGGAGGGCATGACCGGCGCTGAGATCAAGGCGCTGCCCCAGCACGACATCAACCGGGGGCATCTCATCTCCATGGACCGCTTCAGCTTGCTCGCCGTGCTTGCAGCGCGCGAAGCCATGCGGCAGGCCGGACTTTCCTGCGACGAGGGGAATGCCCATCGCTTCGGCGCGACAGTGGGCGTCGGATTTACCGGTTCGTACGCAACAGAACAAACTTACCGCTCACTGCTTTTGGGTAGCGCAATCCGTGCTGAACTCTTCACTGGAGTAAAGGTGATGCCCAGCGCCGCTTCCGTCCATCTTAGCTTGAGCCTCGGCTTGCGCGGGCCGGTCTTCGGGGTGACCTCCGCATGTGCCTCGGCCAACCATGCGATCGCCTCGGCGGTGGACCAGATCAAGCTGGGCCGGGCCGACGTAATGGTTTCCGGAGGCAGCGACGCACCCTTCGCATGGGGCGTGCTGAAAGCATGGGAAGCAATGCGCGTGCTTTCACCCGATACCTGCCGGCCCTTCTCCGCCGATAGGAAGGGCCTGGTGCTGGGCGAGGGTGCGGGCATGGCCGTGCTGGAAAGCTACGAGCATGCCACGAGGCGTGGTGCCACAATTCTTGCCGAGATCGCCGGCGTCGGCCTTTCCGCCGATGCCTTCCACATTGCCGCGCCATCTGTCGAGGGGCCAGCGTCGGCGATGCGCGCCTGCCTTGCCGATGCCGGGCTGAATGCCGAGGACGTCGACTACCTCAACGCGCACGGCACCGGTACCAAGAGCAATGATCAGACTGAAACGGCGGCGATCAAGCGTGTGTTTGGAAACCACGCTTATTCGATGTCCATCTCTTCCACCAAGTCCACGCACGCGCATTGCCTCGGCGCAGCGAGCGCGCTTGAAATGATCGCCTGCGTGATGGCAATCCAAGAGGACGTCGTGCCGCCGACCGCCAACTATCGCGAGCCAGATCCCGCTTGCGACCTCGACATCACACCCAATGTGCCGCGGGAGCGCAAGGTGCGCGTCGCCATGAGCAACGCCTTCGCCATGGGCGGTACGAACGCAGTTCTGGCATTCAGGCAGGTGTAGAAGCCATGCAAGACGCCTCATTTGAGGTCACCTGTCGTATCTAGCTGCTTGCCGGACCACTATGTAAAGCGAGCGCTATTGGCTGCCTCTGCGATGCGGGAATTGGCAGCGGACGTCTCTCGATCAAACAGGCATCTTGCTTGTAGAATTCTTTTAATCGTGAAGCGGCGCGAGTGCGCTATCCGTTGAGGTGAGCAAGGCCGGCGCCCTGGGTGAGCGCTGGTGTCGGGTGGTGGAAAGTACAGGGGGAGCTGTGTGGCCCCTCTTTCTCGGCCTCGACGATGTGCGAAGGAGCCTGCGCGGCGAACGGGCCAACGCCCCAGGCTCAGAACCTGGGCGAACCTAACTCCCGCCAAAGGACAGCCCAGAGCTGGATACACGAAAGAGATACTGAACCCGCGAATCAGATTCTGATCAATCGTCGTGTCTGAGCTCCACTCGGCTCTTACGGAGATAATCGCGCGGCCCGGCAACGGCCGCGCGTGCCGCGGGCGTGAGCTTTGCGCTTCGTCAGAAGTGCCTCGAGCGTGACGACGATAATTGACCAGCCATATGGAACGCATTCGCCCAGTTATCCAAAGCGTGGATACCTTTCATCTAAACAAAGGATTTTACCGTTTTTGCTGCAGGTCCCATAGAAGCGCTTCAAGTTGGAAAGATAGGTAGTTCCGATGGTTGCGTTGGATCTGAGGAGCATCATCTGGTGTGCGGGGCGTACAAAGTCAGTCGCATCTGCATTGCGGCTTGGTCTTTCGGCGGTCCCCACAAGTTACGCCCCGTTGGCGCGACGCCAATTATTTAATCAATGCTTGGACATTTATCTCAACCAGACAGCTACAAGGTGAGGTCTTCCATGCGTCCGAATGTCGAGTGGAAGTTGTGCTGGGAAAATGAGCTGCAACTGGCCGACCATGTCGAACTCTCCGACTTTTTTCGAAAGACCTATGGACGGACTGGCGCCTTCAACGCGGAGCCATTCGAAGGCGGCCGCAGTTGGGCCGGCGCGAGGCCGGAATTCCGCGCAATCGGCTACGACGCGCATGGGGTAGCGGCTCACATCGGCATGCTGCGGCGC
>NZ_RZPH01001780.1:0-467 GCF_004022825.1 Mesorhizobium sp. M7A.F.Ca.CA.004.04.2.1 | reverse complement strand
GGCCACCGGCCGAAGCGCCGTCACTGACGATGCGGCGGTCCTCGACGCCGTCGGGGCGCGAGAAGACGAACGTCAACGGCAGGTTCTCGACCGCCTTGGCGGCGCCGTCGCGGGCAAGCGCCGCGACATGAACATCTTCGCCGGCGCGGTAGATGCCGCGTTCGGTCCAGGCATAGACGTCCAGCGCACCTGGCGCCGCGCGCCCGGTGACGCCGCGGTCGGACAGGTCGAAGCCGGCCCGGCCCATATCTAGAAAGACGAAATCATTGTCGCCCTGCTTGGCCATCAGCACGGCCGGCACCATGCCGCCGTCGCCGCGCGTCAGGCCGGGGTTGAAGACGGCATGGCCGTCGGCATCCGATGTCGCCGTGCCGAGAACCTCATTGTTCCTGGCAACCAGCGTCAGTTCGGCGCCGGCTATCGGCTTGGCGCTGCCCAGTGAACGCGCAAAGACGTTGAGCCCGTCC
>NZ_RZPH01001779.1:0-467 GCF_004022825.1 Mesorhizobium sp. M7A.F.Ca.CA.004.04.2.1 | reverse complement strand
TCAAAAAGCACCCCAAAGGGTGAAAAACAACGTGGAACAATAAAACAAGGAGGAATACCGAAATGAAGATTGCCAGATTTTTCATCGCCGGGCTTGCACTCGCCGGGCTCACTGCCGCTGCCAGTGCCGGTACGCTCGACGACATCACCAAGCGCGGCGAGTTGCGCGTCGCCGTGCAGACTCAAGGACCGCCCTTCTCGCTGGTTGGCGCCAACGGCGAACGCACCGGCAGTTCGGTCGAACTGGCCGAACTGATGGCCAAGGAAATGGGTGTGAAAATCACGTTCCTCGACTTCGACTGGGATGGTCTGATTCCGGCGCTGTTGTCGGGTAAGGCCGACCTTCTGGTCGCCGACATGACACCGACGCTGGCGCGTGGCATGAAGGTCGCCTTCACCACGCCTTACATGTACACGGGCAGCACCGTCTTCACCAAGGCCGACAGCAAGTTCAAGACCACTGAGGAC
>NZ_RZPH01001778.1:0-467 GCF_004022825.1 Mesorhizobium sp. M7A.F.Ca.CA.004.04.2.1 | reverse complement strand
ATGCAGGCCTAACCACGAGCGGGTTCGAACTCCCGGGCAAGAGCGACGAAAACGCCCTTGCGCCCGCGCGGTCTATCGGGCAAACCGGCCTTCCCCTGCGATTTTTCCCGCCCGAGGCCTCCATGTCCACGACGATTTCGCCGCTCGCGCCGAAGAAATACCCCAAAATGCCGGAAATCGAAGGGGTGCGCATCGCCACCGCCGAGGCAGGGATAAAGTACAAGAGCCGCACCGATCTTTTGACCATGGTCTTCGATGAAGGCACCGCGGTCGCCGGCGTGTTCACGAAATCGAAATGCCCTTCGGCGCCGGTCGATTTCTGCCGGCAGAATCTCGGCGCAGGCAAGGCCCGGGTGCTGGTCGTCAATTCCGGCAACGCCAACGCCTTCACCGGCAAGAAAGGCCGCGAGTCGACCGCGCTGACCGGCGAGGCGGCGGCGAAGGCGGCCGGCTGCACGGCAACGGAG
>NZ_RZPH01001777.1:0-468 GCF_004022825.1 Mesorhizobium sp. M7A.F.Ca.CA.004.04.2.1 | reverse complement strand
ACGATGCACGATCTTCCAGAGACCATCTTCTGGGCGAAAGACGCTCGTCACGCGTAACGCCGTCGTCCGGCCCTGGCATCTTGGCGCAGGACAGCTACATTTGTCCGCTACTTGCGGAGGGGGGTATTATGTCAGTGCAGCGGGTGCGTGAAGCCATCGGTCAGTTTCTAGCGTCAAATAAGGAGCAGGTTCTGTGTATCCGCGGTGATTGGGGCACGGGCAAGACATATACCTGGGACGATGTTCTCTCGAAGGCGGTCCTCAGTAAAAAACTCAAGCTGAAACGTTACGCAAAAGTCTCATTGTTCGGCCTGAACTCGATTCAAGACATCAAGCGCGACATTTTTCAGTCCACGGTGGCGATTGAGAAAATCGGAAAGCCGTTCGATTTTAACGACTACACCGACTACATAAACGAGGCGAAATCCTCCAACGTCGTATGGAAGGTTTTCGCATCTCTTACCGGTA
>NZ_RZPH01001776.1:0-469 GCF_004022825.1 Mesorhizobium sp. M7A.F.Ca.CA.004.04.2.1 | reverse complement strand
TATCGGGATGGTGCCACGCCGCCTCGGCGAGATGGCCAACCGTGTTGATGACCATCAGCGTCGATTTCCAGCTGTGGGTCTTGTATTTGCGCCGGATCCAGCCGTTTTCGTAGCGCCATTTTGGCAGCTCCTTCTCAAGCCGCTCGGCGATCTCGGCTTCCGAATAGACCTTTTCCTTGACTGTCTCGTTCATCTCGACCTCCGCGAATTGCTCGGTCTGTCTACACGCCGGAGCCAGCAAACACGTGGATGCATTCTCTTTGGCTTGCCCCATCGACGAAAACAGTTATCATGGTACCGGGCACCTAAACTTCCATGATGCATCCATGATGCACCCATCGGGGGGCAGATGTCGAATTCTGTTACCATACGAGTGCCCGCTCGCCTGCACCTTGGCTTCCTTGATCTCAATGGCGATGCCGGACGGCGGTTCGGCAGCGTCGGGCTTCCATTGAGCGAACCCGAAACC
>NZ_RZPH01001775.1:0-470 GCF_004022825.1 Mesorhizobium sp. M7A.F.Ca.CA.004.04.2.1 | reverse complement strand
CCGCCGAGATAGGCGCCATAGGCACTGCTCGAGAAAATCAGCACGGCCGACATCATGGCCGCGGAAAAGCGCGGCGCCTGGAATTCCCCGACGCCCAGGCGCGCCAGAATGCGCACCGGGCGGCGCAGCATGCGCGGCAGCACGAAATGGCCCGACGACAATGGCAGGCCGAACAGCGCCGGCCCCGCCGCGCCCCTCTCCCAACCTTGTCTCCATTTCAACGCAGGCACGAAGCGTCCTCCACCATCCAACTCAACAAATCGCCAAACGAGTGCCCGGCCTGGGCGGCGATTTCAGGCACCAAGGACGTCGGCGTCATACCCGGCTGGGTGTTGACCTCGAGCCAGACAATCTCGCCGTTTTCGGAATGACGATCATCGTAACGGAAGTCCGAACGGGAAACGCCGCGACAGCCGATCGCTTGGTGAGCCTTGAGCGCCAGTGTTTGTATTTTTTGGTAAATATTCGGT
>NZ_RZPH01001774.1:0-471 GCF_004022825.1 Mesorhizobium sp. M7A.F.Ca.CA.004.04.2.1 | reverse complement strand
GTCGCTTTCCGCGAGGAATTTCGGCCAGGCTTCGGTGACGATGCCGAGGAATTCGAGGGTCACCTGCCACCACCCGGCAAGGTTGCCGGTCACCAGATCGGTGAGCTTGGCCCAGTCCGTTCCTTCCGTCTCGATCTCGTCCATCAGCCGGGCGAGATCGCGCGCCAGCCAGATCGCGTCGGCGGTGGAAGCCGGGATGACGATCTCCTCGGCGAAAAGGGCGGCGACATGCGCCGGCAGCCGGCGTTTCCAGGCGCGCACCAACGGCGTCAGCAGCAACAGGCGTTCGATCGCGGCGATCGGCGGCGCGAGATCTATGGCCGCCGATGCCTCGGTCTCGAATGCGGCCTCATCCTCGTCGAACTCGCCCAGTGGCCGGATGACCGGCAGGATCGCCGAGCCGCCGCCGCCGCGTGCCGCCAGGCTGTCGACGAAGACACCCCGCAAGGCACGCGCGGCACGGCGTGTCGG
>NZ_RZPH01001773.1:0-471 GCF_004022825.1 Mesorhizobium sp. M7A.F.Ca.CA.004.04.2.1 | reverse complement strand
CACCCAGTTGGCTGACGCGCGGCCTGCTGGCCGTCGGCGGCATCCTGATGCTCTACGGCCTCTATCTCGGCGTCTACCACTCCGGCGTCGAATGGCAGTGGTGGGCCGGCCCGACCGATTGTACCGCAGGCGCCGGGCCGGTCGACACCGGCGGCAAGGGCGTGCTCGACGCGCTCGACAAATTCGTGCCGCCGTCCTGCGACAAAGCCGCCTTGCGCATCCTTGGCCTGTCCCTGGCCGGCTGGAACGCCATCGCCAGCCTGATCCTCGCCGCCGTCGCCTTCCGCGGCGCCCTCACCCGCGACTGATTGAGCAGCGCGACGCAGGGTTCGCGCAAAAATTCGTCGGGCTGACTCGGGTGGCGCGGCTTCGACGTCCGAGCCAGGTCGACCCCCACTCCGTCTCGGCGTCGCCGAGCCACCTCTCCCCCGATCGACGGGGTAGAGGAAGGGGCGCGAACCTGTTGTAGCC
>NZ_RZPH01001772.1:0-472 GCF_004022825.1 Mesorhizobium sp. M7A.F.Ca.CA.004.04.2.1 | reverse complement strand
GCGCTGGCCGGGCCAGCTGTTGAGGAGGTAGTCGGAAGCCTCACGCGCCGTGCGCAAGAGCTGAGTGCTTCCCGCCGCGACTGACTTCACAGTCACAGGTGTTTCAAATCGGTTGTTTTCCATGGCCGCTCCTTACGCCATCGGCGTCTGCGAAGCGAGGCGAAAGTGCGCATACGTCCAGACGCCGCTTTGCGCCCCTTCATCCACCTTTAAGCAGCAACGACGGCAAAGCCTCTGGCGCGAAGACCGCGCCGATCGTTGGCCAGCGACGTCACCAGCCGGTCGCGGCTGCCGACGATGTGGCCTGACAGCAGGCGCGCGGCTTCATCGGCGTCGCCAAGGCGTGCCGACGCCAGTATGGCGCGATGTTCGGCCCAGGCGCGGCTGAGGGCCGCTTCGTCGCGGACCTCCAGCCAACGCGCCCGCGACAGGCGCGTCATGGCATCGCGCACCGCCCGGAACAGGAATTCAT
>NZ_RZPH01001771.1:0-473 GCF_004022825.1 Mesorhizobium sp. M7A.F.Ca.CA.004.04.2.1 | reverse complement strand
GCCATCGAGGCGATCGGCCTGCCAGTCGTCGGCGCCATCCTGCGCGATCCCACGCTGAACCTGCCCGAACGCCATCTCGGCCTCGTCCAGGCCGGCGAATATGACGACCTGATGGCGCATCTCGACCGGCTGGCCGACATGGCGGAGAAATCGCTCGACCTCGATGCGATCATGGCCCTGGCGACACCCTTCACCCCGGCGTCTGGCGGCTTCACCGACGCACTGGCGCCGCCCGGCCAGCGGATCGCACTGGCCGAGGATGCCGCCTTCACCTTCCTCTATCCGCATGTCGCCGCCTACTGGCGCAAGGCCGGCGCCGAAATCGTCCCGTTCTCGCCGCTCGCCGACGAAGCGCCCGACGAGGCTTGCGATGTCTGCTGGCTGCCGGGCGGCTATCCCGAGCTTCACGCCGGCAAGCTCGCCGCCGCCGCGACTTTCCGCGCCGGGATGACCCGTTTCGCCACGACGAAGCC
>NZ_RZPH01000176.1:0-8040 GCF_004022825.1 Mesorhizobium sp. M7A.F.Ca.CA.004.04.2.1 | reverse complement strand
TGTCGGCGGTGTGCACCACGCTGACCTTGCAGCGCTCCATCGGCTGGCCGACATAGCGGGCGCAGGGAATCTCGGGATCCGGCGAGACGTCAGGCGCCGCCAGCGCCAGTACGTACGCATCCTGCATGGCGGCGCGGCCGATTTCGGCGGCGGATTTTGGCGTGCTTTCGGCTGCCGGGCCGGCGCCGCCAAGCCGCGCCGTCAGGTCGGGCGGTGCGACCGGCGCGCTGTTGGCCGGGCCGGTGGCATGGGATTGATCCGGCGCCGAGGACTGCCCGGCGTCATTGGCGCTGCCGGTGGAGGCAACCACCGGCGCGTCGGCCGGTCTTGTCTCGCCTTCGACATAGGGAGCCGGATTGAGGGGGATGAGATAGCGCGCCGGCGCCCAGCCGCTCAGCTTCTCCTTGCCCGTGCTTTCGATTTTGCACCATTTGTAGCCGTTGATGTCGTTGCAGCCGAGATTGGTGACCATGTCGCCGCTGCTCAGCCGCGCCTCGACCGTGGCGACCGGCGATGCGGTGGTGCGGACTTTGAGAAGGTCGTCCGGCGCCAGGCCGGTGACGACGGAGATGACGAGCTCCGGCGCCTCTTGGGCCATCTCTTCAGCCATAGCGGGGGCAATCACCGGCCACGCCGTCATCAACAGCGGAGCCGCAATCAGCGCATGGAGGGTTGTTCGGAGCGTAACTGTGCGCCTCATCTTTTGGCCGTGCGCTGATACCGTGCCGCGGCGGATCGAGCCCGCCGCAAGCCCGGCCGGTTTTATAAGGGACGACGCGGCGCCATGTAAGCCCGAAAATTCGGCTCGCCGTTTCGCCAGCCTCAACCCGGACCGCCGGGCCGTGAGGCAGCTCAGCTGGACGGGCGTGAACGCGCAAGAGCGTTCAGCCGGGCATGAACGCAAGAGCGTTCAGCCGGGCAGGGGCATGAAGCCGGTTCTGAGCGCGTGAGCCCATTCCGGCCGGCCCGCCTGTTCGGCTTGCCTGGCGGCCGCCTCGTGGTCGTAGTCGACGGCGATGGCCTCGAAGCGGTCGGGTTGGCCGTTGCTGCCCAAGGTGACGATGCCGTAGCGCGCATGCGGCGAGCCCTGCTCGGAGACATGCGCCGGCGGTGTGGAATCCTCATAGGCAGGGCAGCCGATGCTGCCCGGATTGAAGATGACGGGACCATCGGGGACGCGGATCAGTTCCGCGCGGTGGCTGTGGCCGCACAGCGCGATGCGGCAAGCCGGGTCGAGCGTCTTCAGCCGCCGCCGGATCGCCGCCAACGGCGCACGCACCAGCTGGCCATTGACGATGGTATCGGCGAGATATTTCTCGTCATGGTCGGGACGGGCGTGGAAAGCGATGATTCCGGGTGCGATCTCCAGCGTCAGCGGCTGGGCGAAAAGCATCTGGCGCTGCGTCTCGGTCAGCCGCTCCTGCGCATAGACGTCGGAGGGCCACATGGTGTCATCGGCGGGGTCGGCGGCGACACGGCGGTCGTGGTTGCCGCGCACGGTCGGCAGGTTCAGCGCCTCCAACCGCGCAAATGTCTCGCGCGGCCAGAGCGGGCCGGAAACGCTGTCGCCGAGATTGACGGTCAGGTCGGCGCCGCCGCGCCGCTCCAGATCGTCAAGCACGGCGTCGAGCGCCAGCACATTGCCGTGGATATCGGCGAGGACGGCGATGCGCATTTCGGGAAGCTCCTGTGTGACGCCGCTTTTCCTTTTCCCCACGTTCGTGGGCGAGGAACCCAAGTTCTGCAAGGTCAGGCGTGCACTTCAATATCGTGGCCGCCGACCGCCGGCAGTGCCGGATCGTCGCCGGCGGCGGCGATGACGCTGTCGAGCAGGCCGGGGAAGCGGGCGTCGAGATCGGCGCGGCGCAGTGTGATCATGCGGTTGGTGCCGACCACCTCGGCGCGGGTGACGCCGGCCTCGCGCAATTTGGCCAGGTGGTAGCTCAGATTGGTCTTCGAGCCGAAATCGAGGAACTGGCTGCAGTTCAGCGGCACGCCTTGCTTGCTGGCGAGATAGCGCACGATGGCGAGCCGGGTCGGGTCGCCGAGCACGCCAAGCACGATCGGCAGGCTGATCTGGTCCGTATTGGGGTGTGGCAAGGTCATGGCTCGAAACTAAGCACAGTCGGGTCCGATTTCAACGCATCCATCATTGTTGGCCCGCACGCGGCCTTTCTCCGTCTGGCGCCGACCTGTGCTGACACAGGGCTGTCAGGAAGGTTCAGCTATTTTTCCCTGGCTTCATTGACATGATGCCCTATTGTGTCCAATTGTTCAATAACTTTTGAACTAAGGACATCCCGCCATGGACAAGCGCCTTTTCTGGCTCGCGCTCGGATCGTTCACGATCTCGACCGAAGGCTTCGTCATCTCCAGCCTTCTGCCCGACATCGCGGCGGATGCCGGTATCTCCATTCCGCTGGCCGGCACGCTGATCACCGCCTTTGCGCTCGCCTATGCGATCGGCACGCCGATCCTGGCGACGCTGACAGGCGAGTGGGACCGGCGCCGCGTCATCCTGTGGACGCTGGTGTTCTTCGTGCTCGGCAACGTCGCCGCTGCCTTGAGTTCCTCCTTCGAACTGCTGCTGGTCGCGCGCATCGTCATGGCGCTGTCGTCGGGCCTGTTCGCCGCAACCGCGCAAGGCACCGCGGTGGCGCTGGTCGATGACCATCACCGGGCGCGTGCCATCGCCGTCGTCGTCGGCGGCACCACGGTGGCCGTTGCGCTCGGTGCGCCACTGGGCGCGCTCGTTGCCACCGTTGCCGGCTGGCGCGGAACTTTTTTTGCCATCGCCGGCCTTGGCGCGCTTGCCGGCGCGATCCTTTGGTACCGGCTGCCGCGGGGCATCGTTGGCACCAGGCTGCCCTTGAAGCGCAGGCTGGGGGCAGCGCTGCGTCCCGGCGTGATGCCGATCCTGTTGACGACAGTGCTGGCGCTGATCGGCGCCTTCACCGTCTTTGCCTATGTCGCGCCGCTTGCCATCGAGGGCGGCGGTCTCAGCCAGATCGCGTTGCCCGGCATGCTGCTCGCCTTCGGCGTCGGCGCCGTCATCGGCAACATTGGCGGCGGCCAGGCTGCCGACCGGTTCGGCGCGACCCGCACCGTCGGCTGGTCGTTGGCGCTGAGTGCCGGCATGCTGGTCCTGCTGTCGGTCATCCCGACCTTTCTGCCGCCGCATATTGCCGGACCGGCGCTGATGGCGATGATGGTGCCGTGGGGCATCGTCGGCTGGGCCTTCCCGCCGGCGCAGGCCAGCCGCATCATCAAGCTGGCGCCCGACGCCGCACCGATCGTGCTGTCGCTCAATGCTTCGGCGCTCTATCTCGGCGTCGCACTCGGCGCGGTGGTCGGCGGTGCCGTGCTGCGCTACGGCGCGCCGGCCGATCTCGGCCTGGTCGCCGCGATCTTCCCGATCATCGGGCTTGGCATCGTGGTCGCCGGCCGCCGGGCGGCTCGGCCTGTAGAGATGCCTGCCGAGTAATCTCTTTGAAAGCCGTCGGCCGGCTCAGCTGGCCGGCGGCAGATCGAAATCGAGCGCGGCGATGTCATCCAGCGCCGCGCGCAGCTTTTCAGCCTTGTCCCTGCCGACGACATCCTCGAAACGCTGCTGGGCGATCTGCCACAGTTTCATCGCCGCCTCGAGCTTGGCCAGCCCCTGCGGCGTCAGCCGCACACGCTTGACGCGGCGGTCGTCCGGGTCGGCGAAGGTCTCGACATAGCCGTCGCGGATCAGTGGTTTCAGCGTATGGCCGAGCGCCGACAGGTCCATGATCAGCGACGCGGCGATGGCCCCCATCGCCGGCTCGTCGCCGATATGGATTTGGTAGAGCAGTCCCTGCTGTGTCGCCTTGAGGCCTGACGGATCCACCACATCATCATAAAACTTGCCGAGTTTGCGCGCCGCGCGGCGCAGCGCGGCGTTGTTGCAGAGCGTGAGGCCGGGCAAGCTGTCCTTTGACATGATGGTCCTTGGCGCCGGCGAATGACGCCCGGCTGCACCCCTCAAATAATCCCCGTCCGTATCATTGACAAGATAGTGGCATATGCCTACTTCGCAATTAGTGGTATATGCCACTAAATCAATCAAGCGGCTTCCGGCAATGCGGCAGATGCCACGGCGCCGGATCAGTCGAAACGAACCAGATCAGTCGAAGAAGGAACAGGACAATGAGTGGACAGGGCAACAAGGGCACGGCGGTCGTCACCGGTGCTTCGTCGGGCATCGGCGCGGTCTATGCCGACCGGCTGGCGGGGCAGGGCTACGATCTGGTGCTGGTGGCGCGGCGCGCCGACCGGCTGGAGGAACTGGCCGGGAAGCTGCGCCAGACCTATGGCCGCAAGGTCAGCGTGATCAGCGCCGACCTCTCCAACGACGGCGACGTCCGCCGCGTCGAACAGGCGATCGCCAGCGACGACAGCGTGACGCTGCTGGTCAACAATGCCGGCCTTGGCGGCCAGTCCGTGGTGGCAACCGCCGATGCGGACGCTGCCGAACGCATGATCAAGGTCAATGTCATCGCCCTGACGCGGCTGACCCGTGCCGTGCTGCCGGGGTTTTTGGCGCGCAACCGAGGTGCGGTCGTCAACATCGCCTCGGTGCTCGCCTATGAGACCTCGTTCGGCGGCATCTACAGCGGTACCAAGGCCTATGTCGTCAACTTCACCGAGGCTCTGCACCGCGAGGTCGAGGGTACGGAGGTGAAGGTGCAGGTGGTGCTGCCGGGCGCGACACGGACGGATTTCTGGGAGCTTGCTGGCAGCGATATCGACCAGCTTCCGAAGGAAATCATCATGAGCGCCGACGATATGGTCGATGCGGCCCTTGTCGGCCTTGCCAGGGGTGAAGCCGTCACCGTGCCGGCGCTCGCCGAGCCAGCCAAACTGGACATTTTCCTCGGTGCCCGGCAGGCCTTCTACGGCAGCCTGCACGCCGACAAGCCGGCAGCCCGCTACGCGGCTTGAGGGCCACCTCTGTCCCCCGCTCTGTCGCTACGCTATGCACACATCTTCTGTGACTGGCGTGACTGATCGGTGTGAGGCTTGATTGCCACGTGGTTCCCCCAATCCGTCGCTGCTTCGCAGCGCCACCTTTCCCCCCTCCGGAGGGAAAGGAAGGGAGCTTTGCTGGACGAGCGTTGACGGCAAAAAGCCTGGCGCCTTTCCTCTACCCCGTCGATCGGGGGAGAGGTGGCTCGGCGAAGCCGAGACGGAGTGGGGGTCGACCAGCGCCGCATAAGAGCTTTGTTGGGGCAAGCCCCAGGTTCTGCAAGGCCGCCGCGTCCCTACACCGTCCGCCACATCGGAATGATCGAGGCGGCCAGCACCAGTGCCAGCACGATGTTGAGCGCGCGCCATTGCCATTCGGTCTTGAGCAGCCGCGCCAGCACCATGCCGGCCACGCACCACAGTGAAAGCGAGGCGGCGGCCGCGAGGCCGAAGGTGGCGCCGAGCAGCAGCGCAAGTTGCACCGGTCCGCTGGCCAATGCCGCGAACGAAGCCGCGGCGCCTAGTCCCATCGCCCAGCCTTTCGGGTTCATCCATTGAATGCCGGCGCCGCCCAGAAAGCTGTTCGGCCTGGCCATGCTCACATCCAGATTGGGCGGTCCGCTGCGGCCGATCTTGATCGCCAGCCAGAGGAGATAGAGCGAGCCGACGACCTTCATGGCCAGTTGCAGCGAAGGCACGGCAAGCAGCAGACCGGCAAGCCCGGCGGCAGCGGCACCCGTGACGGTGGCGAGGCCGGCGGCGCTGCCGACCAGCAGGGGCACGGAACGGCGAAAGCCGAACTGCGCGCCGGACGCCGTAGACAGGGTCGTGGCGATGCCGGGCGTGGTGGTGGCGACGATGGCAAAAAGGATGAGCGGGAGAATGGGCTCGAGCATGCGGCGTCCTCTGTCAGAGGGCTGCGATCGTAGCTGCGTGCGAACTTCAGTAAATGCAATGTTTGCTATGGTCAGCATTAGGATAGATAATGCCACCCATGATCCGAAATCTCGACATGGCGCTGATCCGCACCTTCATCACCGTCGCCGACAAGGCCAGCATGACGGCGGCGGCCAATGCGCTGCACCTGACGCAGGGTGCTGTCAGCCAGCAGGTCAAGCGGCTGGAGGAGGCGCTCGGCTCCAGCCTGTTTACGCGCGACCGGCGCGGCTTGCGGCTGACGCGCGCCGGTGAACAGCTGTTCGGCAGGGGCAAGCGGTTGCTGGCCTTGAATGACGAGATCTGGGCCGAGATGGCTGGGACTTTGGTGGCCGGCCAGGTGCGGCTCGGCGTGCCCTACGACCTTGTCGGCACCTTGCTGGCGCCGGTGCTGAAGACCTATGCCGAGACCTATCCGCAGATCGAGATATCGCTGGTCTGCGCCTCGTCGCCGGAACTGACGGCTGCCCTTGCGGCCGGGACCATCGACCTTGCGGTGATCGAGGAACGCGTCGGCCCGTCGGCCGGTGAGTGCCTTGCCATCGACCGGCTGGTCTGGGTCGGTGCCAAGGGCGGCATTGCCCGCGCCAAGCGGCCGCTGCCGGTCTCGATCGTCGCCGATACCTGCGCCTTCCGTCCGGCGGTGCTGGCGGCGCTCGGTGAGCATGGGCTGGAGTGGCGCACCGTGTTCGAAAACGGCAACATCGACGCGACGACGGCGACGGTGCGGTCGGACCTTGCCGTCACCACCTGGCTGGCCTCCACCGTGCCGGCCGATCTGGACATACTGCCATCGGAGTCCGGCCTGCCGCCGCTGCCGAATTTTGCCATCAACCTGCATCTGCCGAGGCACGGTGTCGGGCCGGCGGCGCAGGAATTCGCGCGGCATATCCGCGACGGGCTGGCGCGGCGGCCGGTGGCTGCTTGAGCCAGGCAGAACTTGGGTTCCTCTCCCCCGTCGATCGGGGGAGAGGTGTCGAGTTGTCCGAACCGGATAGATAGGTAACAGAATGGACCGATAGCATGGGTGACAGTTTTCTTGCTGGTCGGGTATGTCTGTCTTGCGGCGGCGGCGCGATTGACGAGCGGCTTCCCCCACTCCGTCGCTGCTTCGCAGCGCCACCTCTCCCCCCTCCGGAGGGAGAGGAAGGGAGCCAACCTTTCTAAAGCTCGCGCCTTTCCTCTACCCCGTCGATCGGGGGAGAGGTGGCTCGGCGAAGCCGAGACGGAGTGGGGGTCGATCTTTCATCGTGGGGCGAGGAACCCAGGTCCTGCTACTTCCAGTTCTTGCGCCGTTCGAGCTCGGCCTCGGATGGCTCCCCTGTGACAAACGAGCCGACCTTGATCTCGCCTGATCGTTCGTAGGTCGCCATGATGACGCCGGTGCTGGTTGCCTGCGACTTGATGAGCTTGAAGGCGGCCGGCATCGCGCTGTCGCCGAACAGCCGCTTGCCCTTGCCCAGCAACAGCGGGAAGATCATCAGCCGAATTTCGTCGATCAGCCCGTTGGCGAGCAAGGTCTGGATCAGATCGCCAGAGCCCTGGATGAGCAGGTCAGGGCCATCCTCCTGCTTGAGGCGGCGCAACGTCGCGACGATATCGGGTCCGAGCGCTTGCGTGTTCTGCCAGGTGAGGGTGTCAGGCCGATGCGTCGCCACATATTTGGTCGCGGGGTTGAAGGCATCCGCGATCGGATCCTTCTGATACGGCCAGTAGGCGGCGAAGATGTCGTAGGTTCTGCGGCCGAGCAGCAGGGCGAAAGGCTTGGAGAACAGTTCATCCATCGCCGCGCCCCCCGCCTCGTCAAAGTAATGGAAGGTCCAGCCGCCGAACTTGAAGCCGCCGACCGGATCCTCTTGCGGGCCGCCGGGCGCCTGCATGACGCCGTCGAGGCTGACGAATGTCGCCGAGATGATCTTTCTCATTCCAGTGCTCCCGTTCTTCGGTCCACGCCGTCGTGGCCGGACTTCAGCCCAAGGACGGGCGACGAGCCACCAGTCCGACATATAAATTTTGGCGAACCACCATCATTTGCGAGGCCCGGGGTGGAGATCTTCCGACGAGAACCAGACATCGCCCGATATGGCGGTGGCGGTGTCGTCCGGCGCCCTGTCC
>NZ_RZPH01001770.1:0-473 GCF_004022825.1 Mesorhizobium sp. M7A.F.Ca.CA.004.04.2.1 | reverse complement strand
CCGGCTTTCCCTACAAGCATTGCGGTGCGCTCGCCGTGGCAGACAAGGTGGAGAACCGTTTCACGCCCTGGGGCGTGAACTCGGCAGAGACCCGTCGGGAAGCGGAGGATCTCGCCTTGCAGGCCTGCGAGGCAACGGGAGAGAAATGCAAGATCCGCGAGTGGGTCTGCACATGAAGTCTGGCCCGAAGGCCGTCTCCGCATGTGGGGCAATTCTATTCTCGTTGATGTCGCCGGCGTTCGCCCAGCAACAGGTGGCGGCTGTCCCGGATGGACCGTCATCGCTGCGCGAGGTCTATCAGGACTGGAGTGTGACCTGTTCGGTTCGCGAGAAGGCGAGAGTGTGCTCGCTCGCGCAAGACCAGGTCCAGCAGAACGGGCAGAGGCTTCTTGCCGTGGAGATCGCGGCACGCCCGGACGGCTCGACGACGGCTACCTTGCTGCTGCCCTTCGGCATCCTGCTCGATCCGGGCG
>NZ_RZPH01001769.1:0-479 GCF_004022825.1 Mesorhizobium sp. M7A.F.Ca.CA.004.04.2.1 | reverse complement strand
TCTATGCCGCGCTCAACCTGCCTTTCCTGACCTGGATCCTGATGGGCTTCTTCGAAGGCATTCCAGTCGATCTGGAGTGGGCGGCGATGACCGACGGCGCGACTGCCTGGGGCGCCTTCTGGCGCATTGTGCTGCCGGTGTCGATGCCCGGTATCGCGGCCGCCGGCGTCCTCGGCTTCATCCTGGCGTGGAATGAGTTTTTGTTTGCCCTGGTTTTGAGCGGGCCGAAGACGGCGACGATACCGGTTGCGCTCGCCGCGTTGCAGACCTCGAACGGCGTCCAGATCGCCAAGGTCTCTGCCGGCGTCGTCCTTGCCATCCTGCCGCTGGTCGTGGCTTCCCGCTTCATCCAGCGTTTCATCGTCCAGGGCTTGACGTTCGGCAGCGTGAAATAGGCCGGCCGCTCCGAGAGCCGACATGGCTCGCTAGCCGGTTATGAAATCGTGACGGGATCACCGCCGCGTCCAGAGGGAAAGAGG
>NZ_RZPH01001768.1:0-480 GCF_004022825.1 Mesorhizobium sp. M7A.F.Ca.CA.004.04.2.1 | reverse complement strand
CGGTTTCGTCGACGACCCGCCGCGCCGAGTTGACGGCTTGCGCTGCCGTTGCCTCATAGGTGCCGGCCGGCAGGTCGACGACGACGCAGGCCCTGGCCGAGCCGCGCATCACGGCCTGCCCATGTGCGATCATCATCTCCAGCGAGGCGCCCAGCGTCGTCTTGTGGCCATGCAGGACCATGGCGACACTGTCGCCGACCAGAAGCAGGTCAACATGGCGATCGAGCAGACGGGCGATGGGATAGGTATAGGCGGTCAGGCAAACGATCGGCGTGCCGCCCTTGCGGTGGCGAATCGCCTCGGCGCTGATGCGAATGTCGGTGGTCGGCAATTCCGTGGCCAATCGTCACCTCCTTGGCCTCAAGCCGGGCTGGATGCAGGCATGGGCGCGCAGAGCTTTAGAAATACCGCAAAGGCTTGGCAAGCGTGCATGCAGCGACCGGGAGGATCACAGGCTTGTGTCGGGCTTCAGGCAAGCCA
>NZ_RZPH01001767.1:0-480 GCF_004022825.1 Mesorhizobium sp. M7A.F.Ca.CA.004.04.2.1 | reverse complement strand
GATCTGAAGGAATTCCGCGTCGGCATTCTGGGCGGCGAGAACGAAGCCGACCGTCTGCGCAACTACCAGTGCTTCGCCGACCACATCAAGCAAGTTCTCGGCGTCGAGAAAGTTTCGCTGTTCCCGGCCGCCGACTACGACGGCGTCATCCAGGGTCTGCTCGGCGGCACGCTCGACTATGCCGAACTCGGCGCTTCCGCCTACGCCAAGGTCTACCTCGAGAACAAGGACGCGGTTCAGCCGATCCTGACGACGGTCCAGACCGACGGTTCGACCGGCTACCATTCGGTTATGGTCGCCCGTGCGGATTCCGGCATCAAGACACTCGCTGACATGAAGGGCAAGAAACTCGGTTTCGCCGATCCCGATTCGACTTCCGGCTACCTGGTCCCGGTCACCTCGCTGCCCAAAGACATCGGCATGGATGTGAAGAGCTATTTCGCGTCGACCGGTTTCGGCGGCGGCCATGAACAGCTTGTC
>NZ_RZPH01001766.1:0-480 GCF_004022825.1 Mesorhizobium sp. M7A.F.Ca.CA.004.04.2.1 | reverse complement strand
GGCGCCGGCGTCGGTTTGGATAGCCGCCGGTGGGTATCGAGCATCATCGGCGCAGGATGTGTCGACAAACGAAAACGGGGCCCGTCGAGGCCCCGTCATCATGTCGCAAGGATGCGCTCGATCAGAGCTTGTGCCAGGTCTGGCTCTTGCAGATCAGTCCGCCGAGCACGCAGCCGCTCATCTTGAGAGAGCTGCCCGACAATGTCGCCTTGCCCGAATAGGTCTTGTCGTTTGCCGGATCGGTGATGTTGCCGGCATATTTGTTGTCGCCTGTCGCCTTGAGCGAGCCGATGGTCTTGCCGGCATATTTCCCGGACTTGAGCGTGATGGAAAACGAGCCGCCGCCGGCGATGGCCGCGGTTTCGCCGGCCTGCGTCTTCCAATTGCCTTCGATCGGATCGGCCCATGCTGCACTCGCCACGATCAATGTGGCCGCAAGGGCCAGGCTCAGTTTTCGAAACATGTCTTCCTCCCTGTGGA
>NZ_RZPH01001765.1:0-485 GCF_004022825.1 Mesorhizobium sp. M7A.F.Ca.CA.004.04.2.1 | reverse complement strand
GATCAACCCCGCTGCGAACGCATTCGCGATGATATGACCAAGCCGCATGCACCCTCCACAGAAGAGTACCCGCCACGCCAAGCGAGCCGTGGCGGGTAATCAACCAACCGACGATGAAGGGACGATGATCGACGGTCACATTCCAAATGTCGAAAAGGCTGTGTTGTTTCACGGGTCAGACCTTTGCGCTTCTGCATTGGAGGTTCGTCGGTGCTACACGCGTGCCTGCCCGAACAACCATCTGCGCACGGCAAAGGACCGCCACCGATCAGCAATGACGGGCCCTGCCTCGAGACTGCTCGGCTGTAAACCAAGCTATGGACTGAACTTCGATTTCAGAAGCAGGTTCCCTTGATCTCCGAACTTGAACTTCAGTGGGTCGGCCCCTACTGGGGCGCCGAGGCGGACCCGGCCGAGGCTTGGGGGCCTCGACAGGCAGCGGGGGGACGCTGCCGCTTTCGAACCTGCCTCGTCATATCAGGACT
>NZ_RZPH01001764.1:0-484 GCF_004022825.1 Mesorhizobium sp. M7A.F.Ca.CA.004.04.2.1 | reverse complement strand
AGCTCGGCTATGTCGACCAGAGCCGCGATGCGCTCGATCCGTCAAAGACGGTGTGGGAAGAGATTTCCGGCGGCGCCGAAGTGGTCAAGCTCGGCAAGTTCGAAGCCAACACGCGTGCCTATTGCGCGTCGTTCAACTTCCGTGGCGGCGACCAGCAGCAGAAGGTCGGCAATCTGTCCGGCGGTCAGCGCAACCGCGTGCATCTGGCCAAGATGCTGAAGACCGGCGGCAATGTGCTGCTGCTCGACGAACCGACCAACGATCTCGATACGGAAACGCTGGCCGCACTCGAAGACGCGCTGGAAAACTTCGGCGGCTGCGCCGTCATCATCTCGCACGATCGTATGTTCCTCGATCGCCTGGCGACGCACATCCTCGCCTTCGAGGGCGACAGCCATGTCGAATGGTTCGAAGGCAATTTCGAGGATTACGAGCAGGACAAGATCCGCCGCCTCGGGCCGGATGCCGTCAACCCGCACCGCAT
>NZ_RZPH01001763.1:0-485 GCF_004022825.1 Mesorhizobium sp. M7A.F.Ca.CA.004.04.2.1 | reverse complement strand
CACCACTGCCGCCGCCGTCAAGGTCGAGGTGCTGCCGTCGGCCGAGCGCCTTCGAAAGCGCTGCGGCCGAAGCCTCCGGCGCACGCAGTGAAACGCGCTCGGCGTGACCTTGCCGAACAAGCCGAAAACCTCTGCCGCGAAGGGCGGGCGCACCGTCTTGTGGCTCGGTCCCGACGAATGGCTTGTGATCGATGAGGCCGGCAACGATCCGCTCGCCGATTGCGCCAAAGTATCCGCGCTGCATTCGGCGGTCGGCGTCTCGCATCGCAACATCGCGATATCGGTGACGGGCCCTGGGGCAGCGGCGACGATCAATGCTGGCTGCCCGCAGGACCTGTCGCTCGACGCCTTCCCGGTGGGCGCAGCGTCGCGCACCATCCTGGGCAAGACCGAGATCGTGCTGCTGCGCACAGCCGCCGATGCCTTCCGGGTCGAATGCTGGCGTTCCTTCTCGGACTATGTCTTTACTTTCCTGTCCGAGGGAT
>NZ_RZPH01001762.1:0-486 GCF_004022825.1 Mesorhizobium sp. M7A.F.Ca.CA.004.04.2.1 | reverse complement strand
GCAGCACCGCGGAACCCGCCAATCTTCCCCCTTGAGGGGGAGATGCCCGGCAGGGCAGAGGGGGGTGCCTCGCGCTGACCTGCAGGATGTCCTCCGATGAACATCCTCGTCCTTTACGCCCATCCGGTCGAGACCAGCTTCAATGCCGGCCTGCACCGCATGATCGTAGAGCGGCTGACAGCGGCGGGCCATGCGGTGGACGACTGCGATCTCTACGCGGAGGATTTCGATCCGCGGATGACGCGCCAGGAAAGACTGGACTACCACAGCCAACGCGGCGCCGCTGACGCTGCCGCGCCTTATGTCGAACGCCTGCTGCGCGCCGATGCGCTGGTGCTTTCCTATCCGGTCTGGAACTATGGCTTTCCAGCGATCCTGAAAGGCTTTTTCGATCGCGTCTTCCTGCCCGGCGTGTCGTTCAAACTGGTCGATGGCAAGGCGCAGCCGTCTCTGCACAACATACGCAAGGTTGCAGCGGTGACCACC
>NZ_RZPH01001761.1:0-488 GCF_004022825.1 Mesorhizobium sp. M7A.F.Ca.CA.004.04.2.1 | reverse complement strand
GTTGTAGGCGCGGATACCATTGGTCCCGCCGGTGACTGCCACGGCGTTCACTGTCAGGCCCGTACCCGTGGTATAGACATCGATGCCGTTGTCGACCGTTCCAGTCACCGTACCCGTCGCGGTCACGCTGGTGGCACCGGTCCCGTTGTTCTGGGCATAGATGCCGGCGAAGCCACCATTGACTGCCGCCGCACTCACCGTCAGTCCGGCCCCGTCTGTGTAGGCATCGATGCCGTTGTTGCTTGCCCCAGTCACCAAGCCCGTCGCCGTAACGCTGGTGAAGCCTGTGCCGTTGTTGGTGACGGCGATGCCGCCCTTGCCGCTAACCGCCGCGGCACTCACCGTCAGGTCGGTCGCCGTGGTGCCGTTGGTGGCATAAATACCGTCTTCGCTTGAGCCGGCTACGGCAGCCATCGTGGCTATGATGCTGGTGGCGCCGCTGCCGTCGTTCGAGGCAAAGATGCCGTACCGGCCGCCGGTCACCTTGC
>NZ_RZPH01000175.1:0-8048 GCF_004022825.1 Mesorhizobium sp. M7A.F.Ca.CA.004.04.2.1 | reverse complement strand
TTTCGAGATCTGGTGTGATGTTGGTCGAGTATACATCGCCGAAGGGCGTCGGCACGCGATAGCCTCCAGCGAAGGGGCGGCTCGGATTGGACGTGTGGCAGCCGATGCAGTCGGCCGCTCGCGTGAGATATTCACCCCTCTGGATTTCGCTCGCCCGCAGCTCGGTACAAACCGCCAACGATAACAAGACGAGTACGACCGACCGAGAAATGACGGCTGGAAATGGAATGCCCGTGGCAGGCCAAAGCGCGTACCGGCGGTGGATGGCCAATCTCCGCGTCTTTGGCGTCGTCACAATTCGCACCCGCTGAAGATCAGCCCTGCCACCACTTGCGCCAGCAAGATGAGCGTGAACAGCGCCCCGATGCCCACCGAAGTCCTGGCAAGGAACGCGCGCGTGCGCGCCTTCCGGGGCGGGATCGTACCATGTCCGCGGTCATGAACGGCGTGCCACGACAGCAGCGTGCCTGCCAGGGCGACAGCGGCGCCTATCAATGAGAACAAGGCAGTGGGACGAAAGCCGGCATGGCACTGCCAGGATGCAATGGAGTAATCGAGCTGCAGGGCTATTGCCCATGCAACTGGCCCGCTGACCAGGCCTGCCCAGGAAACGCCGGTACGGATCGCCTGCATCTCACATCCTCGGAGCCCAATAGATAACAAGATAGAGCACGACCCATGAGACGACGACGAAGTCCCAGTAGAACGCATTGTCCGAGACGTCGCTGAAGCGGCGGCCCGCCTTGCCTTTTTGCGTGAACATGAGAACCGCCAGGACGATCGTGTCGCCGACATCGGTAAGAAGATGCGTGGTATGCAGTCCAAGTAGGAACCACACGATCGATCCGTAAGCGTTCTGATCCCAGGAAATCCGCAGAGCCGGAAATTCCCAGATGCGAACGATCAGCGGAAGAATCCCGACGACCGACATGACGACCATGCCAAGGCGAACTTTCGCGAGGTCCTGGCGACGCGCCCAAAACTCGATCAGGTGGTTGGGCACGACGCTCGCAACCAGAATGATCAACACTGCCGTGCCCGGCAGCAAATCTGGCGCCGGCGCTCCGATGGGCCAATGCCGGGCCAGCACGGCCAAATAGAAGTAGGTGCCTATCGCCAAGGCAAAACCTGTTGCCTCGAGAGCAATGAAGGCAAGGGTTCCCCACCACATCGGGCTCGCCGACCCGAAATCATATGTGGGCAGGTGGCTGACGCCGGCGACGGGACGGTGCCTCATTCCTCGTCCTCCGGTTCGCCCTTCGGCCAGAACCAACAGATGAAGCCGATCGAAACCGGGATCGCTCCCCAGACCACCGCCCATGGCGTGTATATCGAACCGAGAAATGCACCGCCCACCGCAATGGCCGACAGAAGCGGCCAGATCGAGTTGTCAGCCGATGGCACCCTTAGTTGCGGCACCGCATCGGCGACCGTGCCGGCGAGCACCTCGCGTGCGTCGACACGCAGACCCTCGACCACGGGAAGCGTATCGGGCTCGGCCCAAAGCGGTTCGCGGTGAGTTACCACGGGCAGCCGCGAAAAATCGTAGGAGGGCGGCGGCGACGTCGTCGCCCATTCGAGCGTGCTCGCGCCCCAGGGATTGTCTCCGGCAATGCTGCCGTTGCGAAGGCTGAGCAGGAGGTTCAGGAAGAAAAGCGCAAAGCCGGCGAACACCACCAGTGAAGAGAGGCTGATGAAGAGGTTCATCTCGCCCCAGCCGCTCGCCGGCGGATACGTATAAACGCGGCGCGGCATGCCTTGCAGACCGAGAATATGCATGGGGAAGAAGGTGAGATTGAACCCGAGGAAGACGAGCCAGAAATTCCAGCGGCCGAGCCTCTCAGACAGCATGCGTCCGGTGATCTTGGGAAACCAGTAGTAAACGGCGCCTAGCAGGGGGAAGACGGCGCCCCCGACCAGCACATAGTGGAAATGGGCAACCACGAAATAGGTGTCGTGTACCTGCAGGTCGAGCGGCACCGAGGCGACCATGACCCCGGTCAGGCCGCCGATCACAAAGGTGAAGATGAAGCCGAGCACGAAAAGCATGGGCGTGGCGAAGATCGGCCGGCCGCCCCAGATCGTCGCAATCCAGCAGAAGATCTGAATGCCGCTCGGAATGGCGATCATCATCGAGGAAGCGGTAAAGAAGCTTTCGCCGAGCTGCGGCAGGCCGGTAGCGAACATGTGGTGCACCCACAGGCCGAAGGAAAGAAAACCGATCGCGATCAACGACAGGACGATCCCGAGATAGCCAAAGATCGGGCGGCGAACGAAGGTCGGCAGGATCGCGGAGACGAAGCCGGTCGCCGGAACGAAGATGATGTAGACCTCGGGATGGCCGAAGAACCAGAATAGATGCTGCCACAGCAGTGCATCGCCGCCTGCAGCGGGATCGAAGAATTTCGTGCCGACCAGGCGGTCCAGGATCAGCATTGTGCTCGAGACCATCACGGCCGGCATGGCGAACAGGATGACGAAAGCCGTGACGAGGACGGACCAGACATAGAGCGGGATGCGGTCAAGCGACATGCCGGGAGCACGTTGTTTGAACACTGTCGCGATGATCTCGACCGCTACCGCGAGCGCGGACACTTCAGTGTAGGTCACCATCTGCGCCCAAAAATCGGGGCGCTTGCCGATGCCATATTCGGGTCCGGCGAGCGGTACGTAGGAAAACCAGCCGGCATCCGCACCGGTTTCGAAGGCGAAGGCGATCCAGATCATCAGCCCGCCGGAAAGATAGACCCAGTAGCTGAATGCATTGAGCCGCGGAAAGGCGACATTGCGAGTGCCGATCATCAGCGGCACCAGGTAAATGGCGAAAGCTTCCATCACCGGTACGGCGAACAGAAACATCATCGTCGTGCCATGCATGGTGAACAGCTGGTTGTAGAGATCGGGGCCGATGTGGCCGGCCTCCGGCTGGGCAAGCTGGAAACGCATGGCGAGCGCTGATAGACCCGCAAGGGCGAGAAACAGGAAAGCCGTCACGATATAGCGCCGTCCGATCAGCTTGTGATCGACCGTGACCAGCCAGCCGTAGAAGCCTTTCGGCGTTCGCCAGGCATGCGCCAGAAAGGCGCGCAGTCTCACCTCTTCGAGGCCGGTGTCACGGATGCCTTTCAGGCCCTCCTGGGTATGCTCGGCCGGCTTTCCCCCAATGCCGCTCATTCGAGGCTTCCGAGATAGGCGACGACCGCGTTGAGATCGTCGGCGCTAAGGGCAATGCGCGGCATCTTGGCGCCGGGCTTTATCGACTGTGGATCGGCAATCCAGGCGGCGAGCGCGCCAGGGGTCATGGCCAGCGTATCCGCGGCCAGTGCACGTCGGCTGGCGAGATGCGTAAGATCAGGACCGACCGTTCCGCTGGCAGGCGTGCCTCTTATCGTATGGCAGAGCGCACAGCCGGTGGAAAGAAATGCCTGTTGGCCGCGGCGTTCTTCCTCGCCGCCAGGCGCGGATGCGACGGCGTTTTGCCTGGATTGCCATGCGTCGAACGCTTCGCGGCTTTCCGCGATGACGGTGATGGCCATATGGGCGTGCTGATAGCCGCAGAATTCGGCACACTGGCCACGATAGATGCCGGGCTTATCGGCGATGAGGGTAAGCTGGCTTGGCCGGCCCGGAATGAGATCGCGCTTACCGGCAAGGTTCGGCACCCAGAAGCTATGAATAACATCGAGCGAATCGAGTTCGACCTTGACCGGTTCGCCAACCGGGACATGGATTTCATTTGCCGTGACGATCGATTGCGAGGGATCATTACCGGCATACCGGACCTCCCACCACCATTGGTGCCCCGTGATCCGCACGGCAAGCGTTTCCGTTCCGCTCAGCGAAGCAATGGATTTGCCGGCGAAAAAACTCGCTATCGTCATCATGACGAGCACCAGAACGGTCAACGCAACGGCGCTGCCGACAGCGCGGGTAAATCGGCGCTCCTGATGTGAATCGATCTCAAGCGGCGAGCGCGTTGTCTCGGAGAGGCGGCGACGCAAAAGCGCTGCCGCCAAGACCAGCATGACAAGCAGCCACGTGGCCGCCGCGACTGCGCTGAAAGACCAGATCAGATCAAGGATTCTCCGGGCGTTCGCACCGTGTGCATGGAGGGCCGATTGCCGATCGCCGCATCCTGCCAATACCAACATCGACGCTGCGCTGACCCACCTCAAACGCGGTTGCGCAGCCTTTCCCGCAACAATGCCAGTCAGGATTTGCGTTGGACATGTAAAGGCAAGCGACATTTGCGGTCATGTCCGCCTGCGAGAGCGGGCCAACGGACTCATGCACCTCGCCATGAAGGATCCACCATCGTTGCCAAGGCCATAACGCAGCTGGCTGAAAAAGGATGCTTGGCAACACCGCCCGGTGAAAACCGACGTGAAGCGGTGCGGGTTAGACGATGCGCAACTCCTGGGGAGCCTGATGCCGCCGACTGCTCGTTTGAATCCAGAAAGCAACCAAGAGCAGTGCGGCTCCGCCATAGATCAGGCCAGCGGGAATCCACATGATCAAGCCTGCAAGTTGCTGGTCCTCGAGCGGGCTGAGCCCCCACAGATCCGAGCCGACGGCATTAGCCGGATACCACAGCTTTGGCGAGACGACGAGCAAAACCCCGAGCAGCCCGGTGTGGAGCGAGGTGAAGAAGAGATGCATCACCGCATTGCCGCAAGCGTGCTCGCGGCCAGGGCGAGGCAGCAGCACCCACCAGAACAATAGCCCGGTACCGAGGAAGCTCGCATGCTGGGCATAGTGCAGGAAACCCTGCTGGAGGGCAGCCTCGAACAGCGCCGGGACATGCCAGATCCATATCGCGGCTCCGTGCAGGACGGTCGCGACCACAGGGCGGCTGATGAACGCCCAGATCGCCCGAAGCGTATTTGCATGTCCGGCCGCTCCGAATATCTGGCGCAGCTGTACCGGCAGTGCCCACATCATCGCCGCTGTCGGGCGGGAGGCAACCAGCAGAGGCGCTGCGACCGCCATCAGCAATTCATGCTCGATCATGTGCGCCGCAAACACATGTTCGCCCAACGCATGGATCGGGCTTACAAGGGCGAACGCCAGGACGGCCCAGCCGGCAGCAAACTGGAAGGCCTGCCGTGATCGCAAGCGGCGTCCGCGTCCGCTCCGTCGCCACAGTCGGCTGGCGCCCGCTGTATAGAGCGACACGACTGCCAGGAGCGGCAATGTGATGGGAAGCGCCAGTGTCCAACCGGCTTGCGGGGCGCCGTTGCCATAGCAGATCGAGGTCGAAAAGAGCGCGTCGAAGCTCATGATCCGCATCCGTCAGCCGGAAGAGCACCGGAGCTCCGGTTCATCTGGAAAGATCCAGATTGAAGCCACTGAGGCGCTGTTCTCACCTCCGTGCCTCTAGGCGTCCATCATCGATTTCGCCGGCTCCCGGGCGATGTTTTCTTCTATGCGTTCGTGTCCCGGTGTCCGCGGCAGGGCCTGGCGGAAGTTCTTGGCGTAATCTGCCGGCATTTTGGGCGGCATCAGCGGCTCATACGCATCTACCAGCGCTTCGATCACGACAGGGCCTTCCGTGGCGAAAGCCTGGTCGAGAACCGTCTCGATCTGATCGGCCCGCTCGATGCGAAAACCCTTTGCGCCCATTGCTTCCGCCGCCATGGCAAAATCGATCGGCTGCAATTCGCAACCGAATTGCGGATTCCCCAGAAACATCATCTGCTCCCAGGCGATCTGATTGAGCATGTTGTTCTTGATCACCAGAACCTTCAGCGGGATCTTGTAGCGCACCGCCGTCGAGAATTCGCCGAGCTGCATGGCAAAGCCGCCATCGCCGACGATGGCGGCAATCGGTCGACCGGGAAACGCGATGCCGGCAGCGATGGCGTAGGCGAGACCGCAAGCCATCGATGCCAGCGATCCGGACACCCCAAATGCCTGGCCGCTGCGAAGATCGACATGGCGGGCGGCCAGTTCCGTGTTCTGACCGGAATCCGTGGCCAGCACCGTGTCGTCGGCCAACCGTTGTCCGAACGCCCGGGCAATCGCCTGTGGCTTCAAGGGTTGCGCCTGCATGTCTTCCGACTGCCGCATCATCTCGCGCCATTTCCTCATGGTCTCCTGGGAACGGTGCAGGAACTCATCGGAGGGCTTCTGCGTCAGACGTTGGTTCAGCGCGCGCAATGTCTCGGCCGCGTCGCCGACAAGGCCGGCCTCGACCGGAAAGCGCAAGCCGATCCGCTGCGCATCGCAGTCGATCTGGACGCCACGGGCCTGCCCGGGCTGCGGGTAGTAGTCGATATAGGGAAAGGTCGAACCGACAATCAGCACCGCATCACAGCTCTCCATCGCCTCTTGCGAAGCCAGGGTTCCAAGAATGCCGATCCCGCCGGTGGTGTAGGGATGGTCGTCCGGCAGCACCGCCTTGCCCAGCAAGGCCTTCGCGACAGGCGCCTGCAGCAGTCGCGCCGTGTGTTCGAGTTCGGCGGCCGCGCCGATGGCGCCGCGTCCGGCCAGGATCGCAACCCGCGAAGCGTCATTGAGAATGGCGGCGGCTTTGTCGAGCTCAACCTCCAGCGGTACGCTGTGACCGGCGAACATATCCTGCGGCGTGTGCGCCGGGCGATTGCGCTTGGAGCGCTTCGACGGATCGCTCTCCTGCTCCTGGATGTCGCTGGCAATCGAAAGATGGGCGACGCCCTTGCGCGCCAGCGCGGTTCGGCAGGCAAGGCTGGCGACGTTTTCCATATGCGCGGCGTCGGCGACATGTGCATTGTAAACGGAGACATCGTGGAACACGCGCGTCAGATCGACATCCTGTTGCGTGAACGTCTCGATCAGATCGTGGAACTGCATGCCCGTAATCGCCAGCACCGGAGCCTGGTCGAGCTTGGCGTCATAGAGGCCGGTCAGAAGATGTGTTCCGCCGGGACCGGACGTCGCAAGGCACACGCCCAGCTTTCCTGTCCACTTGGCATACGCACATGCCATGAAGGCAGCCGACTCTTCATGCCGGACCTGAACGAAGGCAATCTTGTCGCGCCGCGTCCGCAACGCTTCCATGACGCCGTTTATGCCGTCTCCCGGCAAGCCGAACACCACCTCCACGTCCCAGGCGACGAGCGTATCGATGAGAATTTCTGCTGCATTTGGCATGTCGGGGTAGCTCCGGTGGATGGTGTCCGAACCGGTGAATCCCGAGTTGGTTCCTTCGTCACAATAAATCGTGACAGGTTTCTGGAAGCGATCTTCCAGGAGCGGTCTATTCGATCTGCTCAAACGTGCATTGCCGTGGCGCCTTGTCGGGGCGCCAGCGCAGCAGTTTGGTGCCGTGGCGGAATCGATTGCCGGTAACGTGGTCGAAGCGGACCTCCACCACCAGTTCAGGCTGCAAGGGTTCCCATTGTCCGCTGCGCTCCGTGCTCCAGCGGCTCGGGCCGCCGGGCGCCTTGCCGGTGAATCCGGGCTCTGACCGCAGCCCTTCCAGCCGGCGCGTGAGCGCTCCTCTGTCGGTCCTGGCGATGGTCGACGTGAAGCCGACGTGATCGAGCTTGCCGTCGTCATTGTAGAGGCCGAGGAGCAGCGAGCCAACCTCACGACTGTCCGCGAGATAACGGAAACCGCCGACAACGCAATCGGCGGTGCGCCTCGGCTTTACCTTCACCATCGCACGTTCGCCGCACAGATAATGCTCATCAAGCACTTTGGCCATGATGCCGTCGGTCGATGCATGGCCGGAGCCGTGTAGCCATCGAGCCGCCGTGGCTGCATCATAAGTGCACTTCGACAGGCGAAGATCTGGACTGTTCGAGGAGGTCACCAAGTCCTCGATCGCTCGCCGCCGTTCCACAAGTGGCTTGCCCGTGATGACCTCGCCGCCCGGCCTGGCAAGCATGTCGAAGAGGATCAGACTGGCAGGCGTCTGCGAACTCAGTTTGCGGATTCTGCTTTGTGCCGGGTGAAGGCGCATCTGCAGCGCCTCGAAGGAAAGCTCACCGTCAACCTCAATGACAATCTCGCCGTCGAGGACGAAATGCCCGCGCTTGAGGTCACGCAAAATGTCCGTGATTTCT
>NZ_RZPH01001760.1:0-491 GCF_004022825.1 Mesorhizobium sp. M7A.F.Ca.CA.004.04.2.1 | reverse complement strand
GGTGCAGGAGGGGCCGCCGGAGGAGATCTATAACAGGCCGAAGAGCGAGTTCGCTGCCACCTTCCTCGGCGACGCCAACATTTTTCGCGGCGATACGACGGGCGATGGCATCCGGCTGCCGGACGGCACGGCGATTGCCGCCGGCGCGGGTGCCAAGCTTGCCGCCGGCGCCAAGGCGAGCTGTGCCGTGCGCCCCGAACGCATCCGCATCGCCACGGATGCCGGAGCACCGGATGGCACTGCCAACATGCTCAAGGGGCAGGTTTCCAAGCGCATCTTCGCCGGCAACAACAGCACCTATTTCGTCGAGCGTGGCGGCCAGACGTTGAAGGTGATTGTACAGAACACGGGTGTCGACAGGCTGGCGGAAGGTCAGGACGTCGTTCTGCGCTGGTCGCCGGAGAGTACGGTGTTGATCGCGGCGGGGTAGGTAGAGCGGTTCGCCCCCCTCTGTCCTGCCGGACATCTCCCCCTCAAGGGGGGAGATAGGC
>NZ_RZPH01001759.1:0-492 GCF_004022825.1 Mesorhizobium sp. M7A.F.Ca.CA.004.04.2.1 | reverse complement strand
ATATTGCCCAGCGCTGGCTGGCAGCCGGAAAAAAGGACCTGCCGCCCGACCAGCTTGCCGCCTGGCTGCGCTCCGACGAGGGGCCGCTGTCGGGCGCCATGCTCAATTCGTCGCAGATCATGCGACTCGAACTCAACATGCAGGTGCTGCGCCTGTCTGCCTCGACGCGGCGCGATTTCGGCGGTCATGCCGAATACCTCCTGAAGATCTTCAAATGGGATCCGGCGACGTCCAGCTTCTATGAAGCGAAGATGGAAAACCAGATCGACCGCGCCACCGTGCTGGCCGACAAGCCGTCCTTTGCCAGATGGCTGCTCACCGACCGCAACGTCTACGATCTGGATCACGGCCGGCTGGTCATCGATGAAAAATTCCTGGCCAGGAGCGCCGTCTCCGTCGCACCCGGCGGCCTCAGCCGGTCGCAGAACAACATCGTCTACGGGCTGGTCGACGACGCCGACATCGACAAGGCGCTGAAGGACTACGTCGCCA
>NZ_RZPH01001758.1:0-494 GCF_004022825.1 Mesorhizobium sp. M7A.F.Ca.CA.004.04.2.1 | reverse complement strand
GCCTCGATCTGCGACCAAGCATCCCAACTGCCAGTGAAGCCGGCCCAAATAACAAGGATGCAGAAATGTTCGCACTCGCCAACAAGGTCGCCATCGTCACCGGCGCCAGTTCCGGCATCGGACGCGCCACGGCAAAACTCTTTGCCGAGGAAGGCGCCAAGGTCATCGTTGCCGCCCGCCGCCAGGCCGAACTCGATGCGCTTGTCGCCGAAATCGCGGACGCCGACGGCATCGCCATCGCGCTTGCCGGCGATGTCCGCGACGAAGCCTACGCGAAAGCCCTCGTCGATCTGGCGGTCGAAAAGTTCGGTGGGCTCGACATCGCCTTCAACAATGCCGGCGCCGTCGGCCGGATGGGACCGATTTCGGACCTGCCGCTGGAAGGCTGGCGCGAGACGCTCGACACCAATCTCACCAGCGCGTTTCTCGGCGCCAAATACCAGGTGCCGGCAATGATCGAGCGTGGCGGTGGTTCGCTGATCTTCACTTCCACC
>NZ_RZPH01001757.1:0-494 GCF_004022825.1 Mesorhizobium sp. M7A.F.Ca.CA.004.04.2.1 | reverse complement strand
GCGCGGGGCCGATGCGTTCGCCGGGCCGAAGCTTGATCGAGATGCCGAAGTCCCGGTGCGGCGCGGTGACCTCCTCGACCAGCGAGGTCAATGGCAGCCGAGAAAGATGCGCCTCGCCCTCGGAGGACAGGCTGGTCAGCCGCTTGAGAATCTCGCGGCAGCGCTCGCTCTGCGAACGCAACAGCGTTACGTCTTCCCCATATTTCGCATCCTTGCCGAGCGCCTTTTCCATCTCCTTGGCGACAAGCGCGATGGTGGCGAGCGGCGTGCCGAGCTCATGCGCGGCCGCGGCGGCCAGCCCGTCGAGTGCCGAAAGGTGCTGCTCGCGCTGCAGCACCAGCTCCGTTGCAGCGAGCGCATTGGCCAGAAGCCGGGCTTCGGCGGCCACCCGGAAGGCATATATGGCGGTGAAGGCGATCGAGGACAGCACCGCCATCCACATGCCGGCGACGTAGAGAAAAGGCATCGCCAGCGGCGCGTCCTCATGCCAGGGC
>NZ_RZPH01001756.1:0-497 GCF_004022825.1 Mesorhizobium sp. M7A.F.Ca.CA.004.04.2.1 | reverse complement strand
GAATTCTTGGACCGGAACGAAGCTGTCTCCATCACGCGGATCCCGACCGATTTCGACCGTTGGGACGATGTGCTCGCATTGATCATGCGCGCTTTCGCTTCGATGGACGGCGTTGTCGACCCGCCCTCCTCGGCCCACCATCTGACCGCCGACACCCTGAGCGACAAGGCGCGGCTGGAGACCGGCTTCGTGGCGGTGCAGGGCGACAGGATCGTCGGCTGCGTCTTTGCCCTTGAGAGGGCGGCGGACCTTTATGTCGGCAAGTTCGCGGTCGCGCCGGACCGCCAGGGACAAGGCATTGGCCGGCGGCTGATGCAGGCAGTCGAAGACCTTGCCCGTAGCCGCGGCAAGGCCGCCGTCGCGCTTCAGACGCGGATCGAGCTGACCGGGAATCATGAAGCCTTTGCTCGCCTCGGCTTTCGCGAAACTGAACGGACGGCGCATGAGGGCTATGCCAGGCCGACCTCGATCACCATGCGCAAAGCTATCTCGTAAGG
>NZ_RZPH01001755.1:0-497 GCF_004022825.1 Mesorhizobium sp. M7A.F.Ca.CA.004.04.2.1 | reverse complement strand
CTTGTGGACTGGTACGCCACGGCGACGACATCCCGGTTTCCTATGACTGGTTCCGTGACCGCATCATGTTCCCGATTCCGGATTCCCGGGGCAAGATCATCGCCTTCGGCGGCCGTGCTTTGCAGCCGGACGCGCTGGCCAAATACATGAACTCGCCTGACACCGAGCTCTTCCACAAGGGCAACGTACTCTATAATTTCGCCCGCGCCCGCAAGGCCTTGGCCAAGGGCGGCACGGTCATCGCCGTCGAAGGCTATATGGACGTGATCGCGCTGGCGCAGGCCGGCTTCGAGAATGTCGTGGCGCCGCTCGGCACCGCGCTTACCGAGAACCAGCTCGAACTGCTCTGGCGCATGGCGCCGGAGCCGATGCTGTGCTTCGACGGCGACAAGGCCGGGCTGAAGGCAGCGTGGCGGGCCGCCGACATGGCGCTGCCATCTGTGCAGGCCGGCCGTTCGGCGCGCTTCGCGCTGCTGCCGGAAGGCAAGGATCCCGAC
>NZ_RZPH01001754.1:0-499 GCF_004022825.1 Mesorhizobium sp. M7A.F.Ca.CA.004.04.2.1 | reverse complement strand
CTGTGGTGGTGCTCCTGCGAGACCAACCTGAAGCCGGCGCGTTCGTAAATTGCGCGCGCCGCGACGAGGATGTCGTTGGTCCACAGCACCAGCTTGGCGTAGCCGCAAGCCCGGGCCTGGTTCACGCATTCCGCGACCAGTCGTTTGCCGATGCCGAGGCCGCGCGCCGACGACTCGACATGCAGCATTCTCAGCTTGGCCACTTCGTCGTCCTGATGAACCAGGAACACCGCGCCGACCGGCTCACCACCGCGCTCTGCGATCCAGCAGAAATCGCGGCCGGGCACGAAATTGCGAATGAAATCGGCGCCGATCTCGGCGAGCATGGCCTCGAACTCGATCGTCCAGCCATATTCCTCGGCATAAAGTTGGGCCTGGCGCTGCACGACCCAGCCGACATCGCCGACGCGATGCGGCCGCAACGTCACCTCGCTGCTGTCACGGGTGCGATCGCCCAGCAATTCCCCCGCCTTGCGCAAGGCGCTGCGCAGTTCATGCA
>NZ_RZPH01001753.1:0-501 GCF_004022825.1 Mesorhizobium sp. M7A.F.Ca.CA.004.04.2.1 | reverse complement strand
ACCGGCGACCGCGATCATGTAGCCGCCCGACGCCGCGACATCCTCGACGAAGACCAGTACCTTTTTGTTCTTTTCCGTGGCCAGGTCACGGATGCGCTTGAAGATCAGCCGAGACTGCACCGGCGAGCCGCCCGGCGAATTGATCGAGATGGCGACCGCCGGCGCGTCGTAGGAGAACGCCTTCTCGATGAGGCCGGCGGTGGAAGCCAGCGACAGGCTCGGCCGAAACTGGCCACCGCCTGCCATGATGGTGCCGTGCAGCCGGATCACCGGAATGGTGACGACGGTGGAGCGCCAGGATTTCGGCAGCAGGCGGTTGATAAGGCGTTTCACGAGGGCGCGGTCTCCGGTCGGTGGGTTGCAGGCATGTAGGGATTTCCCGGCCAACGGCAATGTCGCCGGGCAGAATAGCTCAATCTCCGAACAGCGAGGCGAGGCCGTTGGTGATCATTTCGCTGCGCTCGTCGGGGCCGTTGCCTGACTGCGTGTGGAGCATTAGGG
>NZ_RZPH01001752.1:0-502 GCF_004022825.1 Mesorhizobium sp. M7A.F.Ca.CA.004.04.2.1 | reverse complement strand
CACATAATCATCTCGTGCAGATACAAGGGGCAGCGCTACCCTAGAACAAGTTCATCACTGCCCCGGCGCGATCAGCCTGAAATCCGGCAGCTCGCGCAAAACCAGTTCAGGCCCGGCCGGCGAATAGACGACGAAAAGCTGCATCGGCCCGTCGCCGGTGTTCAGCGTCGAATGAAAGCGGCTTTCCGGGACATAGATGGTACAGCCGGGGCCGACTTTTGCGACCACCGGATTGCCCTTTTCGTCCTCGACCATCTGCTCGCCATGACCGGAGATGACGAAGATGATTTCTTCCGCGCCCGGATGGTTGTGGCGCGTGTGGCCCTTGCCGGAGGGCAGGTCGACCACGCCGCCGGAAAAGCGGGTCGCGCCATTCACCTCCGGCGCCACCGTCAGTGCCAGTTTTCCCCAGTCGAAACCGAAGGCGCTGACGTCCTTCGGGTAGACAAATACCTTGCTCGTGTCGGTCATCGTCTCATCATCCCTTCTTTTTCTTCGTGGT
>NZ_RZPH01001751.1:0-503 GCF_004022825.1 Mesorhizobium sp. M7A.F.Ca.CA.004.04.2.1 | reverse complement strand
TCTCCATGACGTCTGTCAGGCTGGCGCGTTCCTTTTCGCGCCGCTCCTCCTGCGCATCGCGAACCGGCATCGGCACACCGGCCATGTCGGCGATCTTTTCGACCGCTTCGGGAAAGCTCATCCCATCGAGTTCGGTGAGGAACTTGAAATGATCGCCCGAAACCGAACAGCCGAAACAGTGATAGCGGCCCTTTTTGTCCTCGCAGTGGAAGGACGGGCTCTTCTCGCCATGAAACGGGCAGCACGCCCAATAGTCGCCGCGCGGCGCGTTGGTTTTCTTCCTGTCCCACGCAACGCGCTGGCCGATCACCGATGAAATCGGCACGCGGTCGCGTATCTCGTCGAGGAAGGCGGGTGGAAAGCGCATCGGGGAACTCGTTTCCCGATTATATAATCATACCCGCGAAATCCGACGACCCTTAATGCGGGCCATACCCGGTTTCCACAGGCAAAAGAGGCGGCCGTTGCGGGCCGCCTCTTTCCAATATCCGCCTGGGGAGCGA
>NZ_RZPH01000174.1:0-8070 GCF_004022825.1 Mesorhizobium sp. M7A.F.Ca.CA.004.04.2.1 | reverse complement strand
GAAGGCAGCGGTTCCCGCATCGTCCACAGGCCAAAGGGTTAGCAACGAGCGCTTCGCACCGGCAATGTTGATTGCCGTCGGCAGGCCGCGCAAACCGCCGACGAATGTCTCCTGGCCACGGGCCGTCTCGCAGGCGGAGAGCACAAGCAGGTCGAGGTTCGACAAATCCCACATCATCAGCTCCATGCCATAGAGCCGGCCGTCATCATCATCGCGCTTCATCGATTGCCGGTTTCCCGACCGGGACAGCACGACCTCACTCTGCCACAGCGCATTCACGGCACCGACGCCGCCCTCTTTCTCGTCGCGGTAGGCACCATGTGTGGCCAGATGCGCGACCGTGGCCTGCTCGATGTCCTTGCGCAGCGCCCGTTCGCCGGCAGCCGTTCCGGTAAGGGTCTCGACCGAATAATGATCGCCGCGCAGGATCGAGGCGATCGCGTCGACCTCCTTGCGGGTACCCGGTAGCGGCTCGGCACCCTTCTCCGCACCCCGTGCGTAATCCAGGCCGCCGGCCAGCAAGGCCTTGCCGGACTTGGGAAAACTCTGATCGATGCCTGCGTTCAACAGCGATTCCGGCCGGGTCAGCATGCGCACCAGGAAGCGATCATCGAGCGACGCGCCCTTGCTGTCCTGCAGCAAGGGGAATGGCACCGAAAACAGCTTGCCGTCCGGCACCACGAAAAGCGTGTCGGCGCCGCCAAGCGACGGCTCCAGAGGTGCGATCAGACCGGCGTAAAGCCCTGTGAATGTCGCGTTCAGATCGACCAGGGTCACAGCGCCACGCTCCTGCGCGGAGCGGGTCGACCTGAGGTTTGCCATGCGGGTTTCCCGGGCGGCTGGGATGAGCCGGCGCGGATCGCCGAGGTCATAGAGCGACGGCTGCTGGTCCTTGCGCGTGACGATCGCGTAGAGCCGTTCGTCTTCCAGCGGATCGGCGCTCTCGCGGTCCGCCCGCCACTTGCGAGTGATGAAATAATCGATCAGCGCCTCGTTGGGCTGCAGCAGCGTGTTTGCGGATGGCAGTGGCTTGTCCACCACGCTTTGGTCGAATCTGTACTTCGTCGTAACTCTCGTGATCGCCTTTTCGTACGCCGCCTGAGCCTGGTCGGGCTGTACCGCACCTGGATCGTCGGCACTGTCGCCACTGGAAGCAGCCTCCTGGTAGGCCAGGGACAGCCGTATCCCGGCCTGGATCAAATGCCGTGTCTCCATATCGTTCGGATCGATCAAACGCGACAGTCTGCGCAACTGATCCCGTTTGTCGTTTTCGAGTGTCGGCCAGCGACGCACCGCTTCAGCGAATGCCGGCACTGCCGATGCGTTGTTTTTTGCCAGCCGCGCATAGTCGTAGAGCATGTCATCGGCCAAGGCGCGGCTGGCTTCAGCGACGACCGGGTTGGCGGCCGTGCTCACCTGGAACCAATTCCAACGCAACATGTCATCGTTGAGAGCCGCAAAATCGGTGGCTGCAGCCTCGGGATTCGACTTCGCCTTGAGGTTGGCCATGGCCTGCCGCGCGGCAAAGGTCAGCGGGTGCACCGAGCCGTATGTCGATCCGGCGATGCTATAGGCCCGATCGAGTTGGTTCATGCTGTTTTCGGTATCGCCCATCGCGGCGAAATGCGCGGCGAGCAGGTTGGCGATCTTGATTGCCAATATCTCGGGATAACTCGCGTCGTTGGTCAGCGGCAGCAAGCGTGCGAGCGTCGGCGCGTCGAGCGGCTGTGCACCGGAAAGAGCCCTGGTGTAAAGCAGCCAGGCATCGGCCTGCTCAATCAGATTGCCTTCCTGCTTGAGGAGGACAGCGATATCCCGGTCCTGCTGGAAATAGCGCAAGGCCTCGTCGTACTTGGCGAGGTCGAGATAGTCCTGAGCCGTGTTGTTGGCGCTAACCAGAACGTTGAAGTGATTTGGCCCGTAGTAGCCGATACGTTTCTCGAGCACATTCAGGTCGTACTGTAAGGCGCGTGTCGGTGCCCCGATCTGACGCAGCATGTCGGCCAGATTGTTCTGCAGCTTCCAGGTGAAGCGATCGTCCTGGCCAAGCACCCGCTCCGCAATCTCCAGATTGCGCTGGTCAACGTTGATCGCCGCAGCGATTTGACCGAATGCAGCGATCCCTGTCGCCAGCACATCGTTGGCATACATGAGTTCCAGGGATTCCGTGCCTTGGTAGTGGGCGTAGAGATTGGTTGCCGTAGCGCACATGGAAACGAAGCCCTGATAGTCTTTCTCGGCCTGTTTCAGCATTGCGTAATTGAGATAGAAATCGGCACGCTTCGCGACATCCTGCTGCATCGCCCTGGTTTTCAGGCCTTCGGCGAAAATCTCCTCGGCGTTGTCGAGGATCTGGTTGTTGAGGAACGTCGCGCCGGCGTTCGAGTAGCTCTCCACGGTGAACTCGTAGAGGTCGCTCCTGGCCGCATCGAGCAGCGCTGCCCGCAACTGCGCATAACCATCGTCGAAGCGCCCGACCTCCATCATCAGCTTGTAGGCCGCATCGATCCGAACTTTCAGCGCCTCTTCACTGCCTGCTGGAGTCTGCTGACCGGCTTGGCCCGGCGTCTGAGCTTGCGCCGTCGGCAAGGGCGGCGCCACGACCGACGTGGCCAGGACAGATGCAACGACCTGCATCAGGCCTAGCGATTTTCGGACTATGGACATGACAGCGTTCATGCGGATCGGTCTGATGCGAAAAACTCTAGGATGCGGTCGTATCATGATCCGGATTTTGTCCGAAATCCCACCGCGTTTCCTCAAGTCCAATCCGCCTGAACGGATCGATCACGGTTCCCGCCACCATCGAGGCGAGGAATTGCGGCGCCGGCGGGATTTTTGCCACCGTCGCCACCAGCCTGTCGCGGAGGAAGGGCAGCGCCACCGAATCCGACTGGTAGAACGGCGTGAATGCCAGCGACAGCGCCTGGAAGACGCGGACATGCCAGCGCCGCGCCCTCGCATAGGCCTCCAGCGCTGCCTCGACGTTTGACGCCCGCGCCAGCGCATTGCTGAGCGCCGCGGCATCGAGCAGCGCCATGTTCGCCCCTTGCCCGAGTTGCGGACTGGTGGAATGCGCCGCATCGCCGATGACGGCCAATCGCCTACCGGCCGGAAGCTTCATCGTGTGGTGGCCGTAGCGGGCCAGCGAGAGCTGGTCGAAACTGTCGATCTGGCTGGTGAACGCCTCGCTCTGCGGCCACAGCCGGACCACCCTTTCCTTCCAGGCGTTCAGGCCGCGAACGCGCACCTCATCGGCATCCGACGGCTTCAGGCTCCAGAAGAAGGCCGCCATCTTTTCAGCGCCCGGCTCCGGTCGGCCGATCGGCAGCACGCCGATCATCACGCTCGCTTTGTCGTAGCGTTGCAGCAGCGCGTGCTCGTCGAAACCATCGCCACGCCAGCCGAGCGAGGCCCAGAACGCACCATAGGTGAGTGGCCGCGGCTCGCCTGGAGCGCTTTCGCGGCGCAGTTTCGAGCGCGAACCGCTGGCGTCGACGACCAGATCGAATGGCCCTGCCCTCCGCCCGTTGCCACAGATCAGCGTCGCCCGTTCGCCGGTCTCCAGGGCCTCGATCTCGACGCCGGTCTCGATGGCGATCGCCTCGCTCTGCGCGGCGCGGAAAAGCACACCGAACAAAGCCGCCCGGTGCACCGCCAGCCCGAAGCGGCCACCGCGTTGCGCATCGTAGCGGACATCGAGCACCGTGCGGCCAGTGGAAGCATCGGCGCCATGCAGGCGGTCTATGCGGCTGCCCAGCGCCAGTATGTCGTCGAGCAGGCCAAGACCGGCCAGTACCGTCAGCCCTGTCGGCTGAAGAATCAGCCCGGAGCCGACCGGCTTCGGCTCATCGAAGCGCTCGAACACGGTGACCCGATGCCCGGCACGCCTGAGATAGAGCGCCACGGCCAGTCCCGCCGGCCCGGCGCCTGCAATTGCGATATCATAGGAAATGCCAGTGCCCCCAAAGCCGGATTGGCCGGGACAATCCTTCAGCGGCGGGACGAAATCAAGCCGTCACCAACGGCTTTGCGCCGCTGGTCAGCCTTGGGCGGCGTCAAAATCGGCGCGTGCGCCGCGCACCGCATCATGATTGAGCTCGGCCCACAGGATCAGCTGATGCAAGGCGCCGAACATCGAATGCCCGAGATCGGTCAGGCTGTACTCGACGCTCGGCGGCTTGGTCGGGAACACCTCGCGATGCACATAGCCGTCGCGCTGCAAATCGTAGAGCGTCTGCGTCAGCATGCGCTGTGAAATGTCCGGCACCAGCCGCCGCAACTCGCCGAAGCGATAGGGCTGCTCGGCCAAAGCCATCATCAGCAGCGAGCTCCATTTGCCGCTCACGCCCTGGATGACCTCGCGGACCGGACAATTGGCGAAGTTGCCGCCGCCGGAGACCGCCTTGTAGACCTCCAACTTCGATCTCAGATTGACGATCTTGCTGTCCACCGCTGGTTCCCTGCGCGTGCCTACCTCCCGAAAAACTGCCTTCTTTACGGCTCTGGGTCAATTCCTATTTTAGTGCTGGTCTCTTTTTGAGACTGCCCCTCGAACCGCCTTAGCGGCGCAATGTCAGGATCTTCCATGACCCAAACCCTTCTCGTCACCGGCGCTTCCGGCCAGCTCGGCCGCAGCGTCATCAACCACCTGCTGGACACGTTCAAGGTCCCCGCGGGCCGGATCATCGCCACCACCCGCAATCCGGAAAACCTTGCCGAGTTGGCGGCGCGAGGCGTCATCACAAGGGCGGCTGACTTCGACGACACACTATCGTTGGAGGCTGCTTTCAAGGGCGCCGACAGGGTGCTGATCATCTCGACCGGCGAGATCGACCTGCTACACGGCAAGCGCCTGAGGCAGCACCAGAACGCGGTTGCCGCCGCTAAAAAGGCCGGTGTTTCCCACCTTCTCTACACCTCGATGCCCAACCCGGAACCGGTTTCGCCGGTGCTGTTTGCCAATGATCACTACGGCACCGAGCAGGCGATCAAAGCGAGCGGCATCCCCTACACGATCTTCCGCAACGGCTGGTACCAGGAGAACCTGTTCATGGCCCTGCCGCACGCGATCGCTTCGGGAAAATGGTACACGTCCGCCGGCGAGGGCCGCGTTGCACCTGGTGCGCGCGACGACATGGCAGCAGCGATCGCCGCCGGTCTCGCTGCCGTTTCGAACGAAAGCAAGACCTACACCTTGACCGGCCCGCAGGCCTACACCACGGCTGAGATTGCCGCCCTGGTAAGCGAGGTCACCGGCAAGCCGCTCGATGTCGTCCAGGTTTCGGATGAAGCCTTGACCGAAGGCGTGAAGGCATCAGGCGTTCCCGAGGATTTCGCTGAGGTCATCGTGTCCTTCGACGCCAACACGCGCGCCGGCCGTATCGCCATGGTGACCGACGCAATCGAGTCGCTTTCGGGCAGGACGCCAAAGACGTTGAAGCAATTCCTCGAGGCGAACAAGGTCGCCCTGGCCGGTTGAAGCGGAGTGACATGGACTGTGCCGTGAGGCACAGTCCATTCGCCGATCCGGCATGCCCCTAGATCGCCACCTGCGTGCCGATCTCCACCACGCGCCCGGTCGGGATCTGAAAGTACTCCGTCGCGTCGGCCGCAGTGCGGGCCAGGCCGATGAACAGCCGGTCCTGCCACACCGGCATGCCGGAATTGGGCGAGGCCTTGAGCGAACGCCGCGACAGGAAGAACGAGGTCGTCATGATGTCGAACTTCCAGCCCTGCTTGCGGCAGATCGCCAGTGCGCGCGGGATGTTGGGCTGCTCCATGTAGCCGAAGGTCAGCGTCACCCGCATGAACAGCTCGTTGACCGTCTCCATCTTGACCCGGTCGCTGTCGGGCACCACCGGCTGCGGCGCGGTCACCACCGAAAGGATGACGTTCTGCTCATGCAGCACCTTGTAGTGCTTCAGGCTGTGCATCAGCGCGGTTGGCGCGCTTAGCGGATCGCTGGTGAGGAAGACGGCGGTGCCGGAGACCAGCTGCGGCTTCTTCTTCAACAAATTGCCGGCAAGGAAATCGAGCGGGATCTCGTTGCGGCGGGTCTTGTCGAACAGATAGCGGCTGCCGCGCACCCAGGTCCACATGGCCAGCACGACGGTGAAGGCCACGGCCAGCGAGGCCCAGCCGCCCTCGAACACCTTGACGATGTTGGAGGCAAAGAAGCCGACATCGATGAAGCCGAACAGCGCCGTAAGCGAGATTGCCACCCACAGCCGCCATTTCCAGATGCGCGTCATGACGACATAGAGCAGCACCGTCGTCACCAGCATGTTGCCGGTCACCGAAATACCGTAGGCCGACGCCAGCCTGCTGGACTCGCCGAAGCCGACCACCAGCATCATCACCACCAGCGCCAGCAGAAGATTGACGCGCGGCATGTAGATCTGGCCGGACTGTTTCTCCGACGTGTGCAGGATTTCGAGCCGCGGCAGCATGTTGAGCTGCACCGCCTGCCTGGTCAGCGAGAACGCGCCTGATATCACCGCCTGGCTGGCGATGACCGTGGCGGCGGTCGCCAGCACGACCATCGGGATCAGCGTCCAGCCTTCGTTCATCTCGAAGAACGGATGGCCGACGACGCCATTCTTGGCCAGCACGAAGGCACCCTGCCCGGCATAATTGAGCAGCAGGCAGGGAAACACGATCGCCAGCCAGGCCAGCACGATCGGCTTGCGGCCGAAATGGCCGAGATCGGCATAGAGCGCTTCGGCGCCGGTCACGGCGAGAAAGATGGCGCCGATGGTCACGAAGGCGACATCGGGCGAATTGATCAGGAAGGCGACGATATAGTGCGGGCTCACCGCCCACAGGATTTCCGGATCGGCGATGATGTGGTTGAGGCCGGAAAGGCCGATGGCCAGGAACCATACCGCGGTCACCGGGCCGAACACCAATCCCACCCCGCCCGTGCCAAAGCGCTGCACCGCGAACACCATGGCAAGGATGACCAATGTCAGCGGCACGACATAGGGCTGGAAGGTCGGCGTGACGACATTCATGCCCTCGACCGCCGACAGCACCGAAATCGCCGGTGTGATGACGGCGTCACCGAAGAAAAGCGATGCCCCGACGATGCCGATAGCGAGCATCAATGCTGAACGCTTGGGGAAACTGCCGCGCGCCAGCGCCATCAGCGACAGCACGCCGCCCTCGCCGCGGTTGTCGGCGCGCAGCACGAACATGATGTATTTGATGGTGACGATGATCGTCAGCGACCAGATGATCAGCGACAGCACGCCGAGAATATCGCCGCGCTGGGCGACATTGCCGCCCGAGGACGCCACCAGCGCCTCGCGAAAGGCGTAGATCGGGCTGGTGCCGATATCCCCATAGACGACACCGAGCGCGCCCAGCATCAGAACCTTGGTGCTGTGCTGTTCGACTTCCGAATGGCTCGATTGTTCGACGGGTTCTGCCTCACTACCAGTGTTGGTAAGGGCCATGGACGACACTCCGATAAGCGCGCGGTGCTCTACGCTTGCTGCGATGCAATATCAAGTGCCGTCGCGTAATGGCTGCCATGCCTGCCGCGCCAGGCTGCCCATCGCTACCATCCGCAGGCCTTGAGGAACCGACCCACCGTGCCGGCCATGCCATACTCCAACGCGTCGGCTGTCAACCCATGTCCGATCGACACTTCGGCCAATGCCGGAATGCGCTTGACCAGCGCCGGCAGATTGCCAACCACGAGATCGTGCCCGGCATTGACCTGCAGCCCGGCGGCAAGCGCCGCGTCAGCGGTTTTTCCCAATCTTTCCAGCTCTTTGGCCGCTTTGGCGGAATCTGTGTGATAGCTGCCATATGGACCAGTATAGAGCTCGATGCGATCGGCACCGGTGTCACGTGCGGCCGCCACCCAATCGGGATCAGGGTCGGAAAACAGCGACACGCGAAAGCCCCCTTTTTTCAAGCGTTTGACGATCGGTGTAAGGAACGCGGCCTGGGTGGCGAAGTTCCAGCCATGGTCCGATGTCGCCTGGGCCGGATCGTCCGGCACCAAAGTCACCTGTTCAGGCTGATGCTTTTCCACAAGCAACAGGAAATCCTCGGTCG
>NZ_RZPH01001750.1:0-506 GCF_004022825.1 Mesorhizobium sp. M7A.F.Ca.CA.004.04.2.1 | reverse complement strand
GTGTCGGTACTGACGGGTATTCCGGTCCGGGCGGATGTGGCGATGACCGGCGAGATAACGCTTCGCGGCCGCATCTTGCCGATCGGCGGGCTCAAGGAGAAGCTGCTCGCCGCACTGCGCGGCGGCATCAAGAAGGTGCTGATCCCGGAAGACAATGCCAAGGACCTGGCGGAGATCCCGGACAATGTGAAGAACGGCATGGAGATCATTCCGGTCTCACGTGTCGGCGAGGTGTTGCGCCACGCGCTGGTGCGTATGCCGGAGCCGATCGAATGGGTCGAACCGGTCAATCCGCCGGCCTCGACAGACAGTGCCGACGACGCTGGAAAGTCCCTGGCGCATTAGAGCGCCGGGCGTCCATCTGGACGCACAAAGGACGCTCTAACGCTCGGACTTGCGCATGGCCCTTTCCGAAAACCGGCTACGGTTTTCGAGGCCATGCGTTGGTTTTCGTCAAGGCTGCAGCGCACAAACGGAGAGCCGGGCCTAGAGCCCGGCTTTTTCAT
>NZ_RZPH01001749.1:0-507 GCF_004022825.1 Mesorhizobium sp. M7A.F.Ca.CA.004.04.2.1 | reverse complement strand
GGCGCTCGGTCTTTCCAGTCTGACGGCCCATGCCGATCCGAACGGCCTGTGGCAGCCGCAGATCCGCGCCATCATCGGCGCCGACAACAATGGCGGCAACGGCGCGCTCGAAGGTTTCATCCCGCTCAAGCAGACGGCCGAATCCGTGCTGTTCCTGGATGTCCGGGCCAAGCATGATTTCAAGGATGGTTCCGGCCAGGATGTCGGCCTCGGCATTCGCCGCATCGTCAACCCGGACCTGATGATCGGCGGCTACGCCTATCTCAACCTCGAGAACTACAACTCCACCCAGTTCACCGCCGCCACGCTGGGCGCCGAGGCGATCACGCCACATTTCGATGCGCATGTGAACGTCTATCTGCCGATCAAGGGCGATTCGACGGATCACTCGACCAGTTCGACCCTGTCGATGGTCAGCAACCAGCTGATCGAGCAGATCTCGGTCCTTGACCACCGCGACTACGCCGCGTGGGGCATCGAGGGCGAGATCGGTGCGCAGGTGCCGGT
>NZ_RZPH01001748.1:0-510 GCF_004022825.1 Mesorhizobium sp. M7A.F.Ca.CA.004.04.2.1 | reverse complement strand
ACACGGCCTCGAGCTCGGGCACAGAGTCGAGCAGGGCTTCGATGTCAGGAAAATTCGTGATGTCATCCACCTTGCCGTGACGGCTGGCGGCCGCGATGAGGCGATAGTCCTGGTCTTTCGCCAGGGCCGGTAGGTGCTGGTCGCGGACGATCTTGCCGACGCCGACGATGCCTATCTTGATGGGCTGGGACACGGCCGCTCCGTCTGTTTGATGATGGTGATGGTTTCTTATCAGAACACTTGCCCCGGGCAAGCCGAAGCCAAGCAGCCAAACTCAGCCTTCCTCGAGCGGCAGTGCGTATTTTGTCGGCTGGGAATGCCTCGATCGCCGATTCGTCTCGGCAGTCGATTCGAAAGCTGGACCGGGGGTTGGAGTCAGATCGGCACGTCGAAGGTAACGATCGACACTTCGCCTTCGAGCGCGCCCTGGAAGGCGGAGATATGCGGCTCGTCGTCGGGGATGCCGTCCATGTCGCCGATCTGGTCGAGTTCGGCCTCGGCGTACCCTTC
>NZ_RZPH01001747.1:0-510 GCF_004022825.1 Mesorhizobium sp. M7A.F.Ca.CA.004.04.2.1 | reverse complement strand
CTAATATTGGATCGCAAGGTGGTTTTGACGGTTGCCGCTTTCGTCTGCGCGGCCTGGCCGTTCGTCGCAGAGTGCGTCATGTCCGTCATCTCCTGTCCTCCATTCCCAGCCATTCAGGCGCTGGTTTGCCTCGGCAAGCGCTTGGCTCACCCTGATCCTTGTGGCACGTCTTGCGAAATCCTTGCCGAACCAGGCGGCTTTCCGCATGGAACGCATCTGGTAATCGTACAGGCCAGAGTCTGGCTGTCCACCTGTCGCTCGCGGCAACAGCCGGAGAGGCCCAATGATACGCCAATCCGGCTCGTTTTGTGCGACAAAATAAGACAGCACTACTGTCCTAAATTTTTATGGCAGAAATCTGGGACGCACACAAGACCGATTCACAAAAAACTTGGGCTTTCCGCGACAGAAAATGTCGTCAAGTCCGGGAAAAACGTAAGCTTCAGTCGTCGACCTGGGCTTTGCCGGTTGGCTGGCTTTACTGTTTTTCCGGCGCCTGGCCCCTTGCGG
>NZ_RZPH01001746.1:0-511 GCF_004022825.1 Mesorhizobium sp. M7A.F.Ca.CA.004.04.2.1 | reverse complement strand
GTCGTCGTCGGCATGACCTTCGTGCTCGTGGTCGGCGGCCTGGCCGACCTCTCGGTGCCGGCCACCATCGCCTGCGGCGCCATCCTGTCGCTCGGGCTGCAGCCGATGATCGGGCCGCTGCCCGCCTTCGTCCTGGCCGTCGGCCTTGCCGGCCTCATAGGCCTGCTCAACGGCGTCCTGGTCGGCTATGTCGGCATCAACCCCATCATTGCCACGCTCGGCATTGGCACGATCGGACTGGGCATCGTCCAGGCGGCTGTCGGCGGGGTCATCGTCTATGGCAGCAATCCCGCCTCCGCCGAGTTCGCCAAGGGCCGGCTGTTCGGCATTCCAGTCGTGGTGCTGATCTTCCTGGTCATTGCTCTTGTCGGCCATTTCGTGCTGTCCCGCTCCTTCTGGGGCAGATGGACGCTTGCCACCGGCGGCAATTACAGCGCCGCCGAGGCAAGTGCGGTTCCGGTGCAGGCCGTGAAGGCTGGCGCCTTCGTGATCACAGCACTCGCTTCCGGCA
>NZ_RZPH01001745.1:0-512 GCF_004022825.1 Mesorhizobium sp. M7A.F.Ca.CA.004.04.2.1 | reverse complement strand
GTCTTGCCCCTGATCTCCTTCTTGGAGAAATCCTTGAGCGCATCGATCGCCAGCGCGCCGGCCGGCTCCAGCACGACGCCTTCGACGTTGAGCATTTCGATCATGGTGGCGCAGAGCCGGTTTTCCGGGATCAGCCGCACTGTGTCGGCCGGAAAATCCTTGAGACGACGCAACGGCTCGCGGCCGATCTCGGCCACCGCGGCGCCATCGACGAAATTGTCGACCTTGGCGAGTTTGAGCCGTTTTCCCGCCGCAAGGCTTTCGCGCAGGCTCGGCGCGCCTGCCGGTTCGCAGAAGACGAAGCGTGCTTCCCTGCCCTGATCGGCGAAATAATGGGTGACGCCCGCGGCAAGTCCGCCACCGCCGACCGGCAGCATGACGATATCGGGCATGCGGGCGCCCGGCATCTGATCCGCGATCTCGTAGGCGACGGTTGCCTGGCCCTCGATAATGTCCTTGTGATCAAAGGGCGGCACCATATGGGCGCCGGAACTGTCGGTGAATTCCAGGGC
>NZ_RZPH01001744.1:0-513 GCF_004022825.1 Mesorhizobium sp. M7A.F.Ca.CA.004.04.2.1 | reverse complement strand
GCGCGAAAAAGGGCAGCCCGTTTCTCAGTACAGCCCAAGCCGCCTTCTATATCGGGCTCTCCCAGCGCACGCTCGAAAAGATGCGGCTCAAGGGCGGCGGCCCGAAATTCCGCAAGCACGGCCGCTATGTCCGCTATCACATCGACGAACTCGACCATTGGTCGAAAGGACACCCGCAGCACTCCATCGCCGGCGATGGCAAGGCCGGTTCCGGCCAGGGCGGCACGGGAGGCCGTTCATGAGGCGGCGCCCTTCCATCCATCTGATCGGCAGCCGCCTGAGGCGTGTTCGAGCCCGTAAGACGGTCGCCTTGGCCGCGGCCGGTCTCGGTCTTTTGGGCTTCACGGCGCTGGGAAAGCCCGCCCCTTGGCTGGTCTGGAACGCCTCGGCCAGCGCGCCGATCGGCCTTTACCGCATCGCTGCGGGAGCGCTGGCGCGTGGCGATCTCGTGCTCGTGCGCCCGCCTGAATACGCGGCGTATCTCGCCGCCGAGCGCAGCTATCTGCCTCGCAG
>NZ_RZPH01001743.1:0-514 GCF_004022825.1 Mesorhizobium sp. M7A.F.Ca.CA.004.04.2.1 | reverse complement strand
GCGGAAGCCGCCGACGGTGGCGCCTTCCGGGTCGAGCCTGGGACGGCCGCCGTCGAGCACGGCGACGTCGGTTGTGGTGCCGCCGATGTCGGAGACCACAGCATTGTCGAGCCCGGTCATGTGGCGGGCGCCGACCAGGCTGGCGGCCGGGCCGGACAGGATGGTCTCGATCGGCCGCTGGCGGGCAAAAGCGGCCGAAACCAGCGCGCCATCGCCGCGCACCACCATCAGCGGTGCCGCGATGTTGCGTTCTCCAAGAAAACCTTCGGTTGCCGCCACCAGGCGGTCGATCATCGAGATCAGCCTGGCGTTGAGCAAAGTGGTCAGCGCCCGGCGCGGACCGCCGAGCTTGGCCGACAGCTCGTGGCTCGATGTGACCGGCAGGCCTGTCTTTTCGCGGATCAACTCGCGGGCGGCGATCTCATGCGCCGGATTGCGGGTGGCAAAATAGGCGCAGACGGCAAAGCCGGACACCGAGGCGCCGAGTTCCGGCAACGCCGCTTCCAGTCCGGAC
>NZ_RZPH01001742.1:0-517 GCF_004022825.1 Mesorhizobium sp. M7A.F.Ca.CA.004.04.2.1 | reverse complement strand
GCGCCTGGGCGAGGAATCCGGCGCCAATTTCGACGCCGATGTCACCAAGCCGTTTTCCAACAAGCCGGTGCGGCGCACCGAAGTTCGCGAGCCGGAGCCGGAGCGGCCGAAATTCACCCGCGACGGTGAGCGCCGCCCGATCGGCGAGGGCGGTTTGATCAAGAACCGCAAGCGCCGCGAAGGCAGCCGCGACGAGGCGCTGGGCAAACTGTCGACAAGTCCCGACAGAAGCGCGGAGAAGAGTTTTGGCGAACGCGGCCCGCGCCCCGAACGCAGCTTTGGCGACAAGCCGCGCGGCAATTTTGGCGACAAACCGCGCGGTGGCTTCGGCGACAAGCCGCGTGGTGCTTTTGGCGGCAAGCCGGGCGGTGGCAAAAAGTCCGAGCGCGAGCAGCGGCCGATCGAGCCGCCCGGCCAGCGCAAGGCCAATGTCTGGATGGCACCGGGCGCGCGGCCGATCGGCAAGGGCAGGGCCGACGCCGATGCCGCCAAGGCGGCTGAAGCCAAGGCGCGCAAG
>NZ_RZPH01001741.1:0-520 GCF_004022825.1 Mesorhizobium sp. M7A.F.Ca.CA.004.04.2.1 | reverse complement strand
AGATTGATCGATGCTTTCCGCAAGGCCGGCGGCAACGCGGTGGTCCGCGCCTCGCATGACGGCAAGCGCGGCAACCCTGTGCTTTTGCCGCGCTCGCTGTTTCCGGCGATCGCCCATCTCGAAGGCGACACAGGCGCGCGCCATCTGGTCGAGACCGAAGGGCTCGATGTCATCGATGTCGAAATCGGCGCGGCGGCGTCAGTCGATGTCGACACACGCGAGGCGCTGGAAGGCGCCGGCGGCGTGCTGCAGGATTGACAAACCCAAGCCGAATTACGCATGCCTTGGACATGTCTATCCGCTGCCAAATTTTCTGTGCCTTTGCAGTCGCGACCGCGTTGCTGTCTCCGGCCGCGCAAAGCCAGACGCTGTCCTTAAAACCCTTCAAGGACGATCTCTTCGCCTATCCGGCCACGCTATCGTCCGACACCAATGGCGCCTATACCGTCATCGACTACCGCGAGATGCGCGATATCAACCAGCGTGACCAGGTGCCGGAGCGCCGGGTAAACGCCCAATA
>NZ_RZPH01000173.1:0-8078 GCF_004022825.1 Mesorhizobium sp. M7A.F.Ca.CA.004.04.2.1 | reverse complement strand
TTCGAGACGTCATCCAGCCCAGGCGTCAGATGCAGCAGTGCCACCTTGTCCAGGCCTTCGCCCCGCCATGCTGGCGATTTGTCCAGGGCGTAGTGGATCTGGAAATTGCCTTTGCCATAGCGGTATTTCCGCGTCGCCTCGACATCGGCTTTGGGAGCATCCGCGCCAAGCAGCCTGCCATAGAGCTGCGTCGGGGTGACCGAGCAGATGACGCTCTTGTTGGCCGTGATTGTCTCACCCGAGGCCAGCAGCACGCCGGTTGCCCGGCCATTGCTTTGAACGATCGAAGCGACGTCGGCGCCGGTGCGGATGTCGCCGCCGCGTTCCCGGATCAAAGCCTCGAAGGCCGCCAGCAGGTTCTGCGCGCCACCCTTGACGATCGGCGCGCCCGCCGCCTCAAGCGCGAAAGCGATAACCCTGGCGATCTGGCCGGAGAACGCATCTTCAGGGCCTAATCCAGCATGCAGTACCCAGGGTGCCCACAACGCACGGATGGTTTCGGACTGGTAGGTGCTTTCGAGCCAGCCGCGCGCCGGCACGAGTGCCTCGCCGAGAAAGGCGGCAAGGCCACGCGGGCCACGGCGCCAGCCATCACCGGCCAGCAGCTTCGCTGTCGGATAGGACCACAGGCTGCCGCCGAGCAGGCCGAACAGCAGGCCGGCATTGCGCTCGATGCCGCCGACATCATCCGCGTGGCGGTCGCCCTCGCCTGCCGCGATCGCATTAAGGGCGACGACGTTGGCGGCACGGTCGGTGCTGAGCACGGCATGGCTGCCGTCCGGCCGCAGCACGCCGGTCGGCGTTCCCGTGTGGCAGAACTCCAGCCCGTGGCGCGCGAGGTCGGCGCCCAGTGCCGCAAAGGCCGGCGAGGTGATGAACAGCACGAAGGTCGTCGCCATCACGTCATGGATGAAGCCGGGCGCGGTGATCTCCTCGGTGCGCAGGCAGCCGCCGATGCGGTCGTTGCGCTCCAGGACGAGCACACGCGCCCCTTTGCCCCCGAGCATCGCCGCGCAGACCAGTGCGTTGATGCCGCTGCCGACGATGATGTGATCCGGCTGGGTCACGGCAAACGCTTTCGCTTAGCCCTTCGAAACCAGCGCCAGCGCGCGGATCGGGCTGCCGGTGCCATGTTCGATCTTGAGCGGCGCCGCGATCAGGATGGCGCCCTTCGGCGGCAGCTGGTCGAGGTTGCAGAGGCTGGCAAGACCGTAGCGGTTGGCCTTGTGCATCAGCGTGTGCGCCGGGAATGGCGGCTCCATGCCGCCGGCCTTGCCGGCATCCGTGCCGATCGTCTCCGAGCCCCAGCCCTTGATGTCCTTGCTGATCAGGAACTGGATGGCTTCGGCCGTCGGCCCCGGCGTGTGCGGCCCGGTCTCGTTGGCGTTGAGGAACTCGGCTTCCGAACCGTTGCGCTTGTACCAGTCGGTGCGCATCACCACCCATTCGCCAGCATTGATCGCGCCATGCTCGGCTTCCCAGGCCTTGATGTGGTCGACGGTGAGCAGGAAATCGGGGTCGGCGGCGGCTTCCTTCGAACAGTCGATGACATTGACCGGGCCGACGAAATTCTGCGCCGGAATGGTGTCGGTGGCGCCGTCCGGATAATCCTTGCCGCTGATCCAATGCTGCGGCGCATCGAAATGCGTGCCCGAATGCTCGCCGAGCTTCAGCCAGTTCCAGGCCCACCACGGACCGTTCTTGTCGTAACGGGAGATGTTGTGGATCTCGACCTTCGGCGTGTCGACGGCGAGTTCTGGCGGCAGCTTGATCAACGGCGTGTCCGGCCCGAGTGGCGCCGACAGGTCGACCACCTTGATGGCGCCTGAAAGAAGCTGGCCGGCGACTTCGCCGAGGAGTTTTTGGGTGTCCATGGTTTGAAGTTCCCTCTTTCGTGTGATGATCAAGGCTCGTCTCGGCCCTTAATATCCTACTAGACGAAAACATATGCATCTGCAATTATCTTTAAGCATAAAGGAAATGGGGACGAGGCGTGAGCGAGTTCGACGCCATCTTTGTCGGGGCGGGCCACAACAGTCTGGCATGCGCCGCGCATTTGGCGCTCAAAGGCTGGAAAACCGGGATTTTCGAGGGCAGTGCGACAATCGGCGGCGCCGTCCAGACACGCGAATTCACCCTTCCCGGCTTCCGCCACGATTTCGGCGCGATGAATCTGAGCCTCTTCGCCGGCTCGGCCTTCCACCGGAAATATGCAAATGAATTGAAAGCGCAGGGGCTGGAGTTCGCCCCGGTCGTCGACTGTTTCGCCAGCGCCTTCCCCGACGGACGCTGGTTCGGCGTCAGCAACGATCTGGAAAAGACCGCCGCGCGCATCGCCGCCTTCTCCGCCGCCGACGCCCAGACATGGCGCAGGCTGGTTGCCGCCTTCCCGGCTGAGGCCGAACACCTGTTCCGGCTGCTGGGATCGCCGATGCGCGCCAGCGCGCTTGCCGGCACGGCGTGGAACCTGTGGCGCAAGAAGGGCATGTCCGGGGCGCTCGATACGGGCCGGCTGCTGTTGTCCTCGCCCCGCGCCTGGCTGGAGGAGAATTTCGAGTCGCCGCATATCAGGGCAACGCTCGCCACCTGGGGCATGCATCTCGACTTCGCGCCCGACATCGCCGGCGGTGCCGTCTTCCCCTATCTGGAATCGATGGCCAACCAGAGTTTCGGCATGGTGCTGGGCAAAGGCGGCGCCGACACCATCATTAAGGCGCTGTCGGGCATGGTCACATCTGCTGGAGGCAAGATCGTCACCGGCGCCGGAGTGGCCGAGATCACGGTTTCCGCCGGCAGGGCGACCGGCGTGCGGCTTGCTTCCGGTGAGACCCATACCGCCACAAGGGCAGTCATTGCCGGCGTTGCGCCCAAGGCGCTGACTGGCAAGCTGCTGCCCAATGGTTCCGGCGACGCCGGCTTCGACTCGGCGATGCAAAAGTTCCGCCACGCACCGGGCACGATGATGATCCATCTGGCGCTGGACGATCTGCCCGACTGGCGTGCCGGAGCGGAGCTTCGGCAGTTCGCCTATGTGCATCTGTCGCCCTCGCTCGACGCCATGTCGCGCACCTATCAGCATGCGATGGCGGGCATGCTGCCGGACGAACCGGTGCTGGTCGTCGGCCAGCCGACGGCGATCGACCCATCGCGGGCGCCTCAGGGAAAGCATGTGCTGTGGGTGCAGGTGCGCATGCTGCCCGCCGAAATCCTGGGCGATGCCGCCGGCAAGATCGCACCGGACCATTGGGACAAGGTGAAGGAAGCCTACGCCGAGCGTGTCCTCGACATCATCGAGACCTATGCGCCCGGCCTGCGAAACCAGATCCTCGGCCGGGCCGTGTTTTCGCCCATCGATCTCGAGCGCGAGAACCCGAATCTCGTCGGTGGCGACCAGGTCTGCGGCAGCCATCATCTGGCGCAGAATTTCCTGTTCCGCCCGGCGCGCGGCTATGCCGGATGGAACACGCCGGTGGCCAATCTGCACCTCACCGGGGCCGCGACATGGCCGGGCGCCGGCACCGGTGCGGCGTCGGGCTTCATGCTCGCGCAACAGCTTGGCGGGAGGTAGGAGCCGAGGATTTCCTTGAGGCTACGAGGGGCAAGGCGCTGCTGCCCGAGAAGCCTGAACCAATGACCTGAAGACGCCGCGCAGAAACAAAACCAACAAGGGGAACGACCATGACAATCAACAGACGTGAATTGCTGGGATACAGCGCCGCGGCACTCGGGGCGGCCGCCGTCGGCCTGCCGCAGATCGCCAAGGCAGCGGCCGGCGAACTGACCATCGCCTACAACGTCAACTTGCCATCCTGGGATCCGACCACCGGCCCGTCGGCCGTCAACCCGACCATCCAGGGGCTTTACCAGTCGGTGTTCGACCAATTCATCCCGCAGAAGCCCGATTTGTCCTTCGCGCCTGGCCTGCTCACCGAATGGGGCTGGAACGACGACCGCACCAAGATCATGATGACGGTGCGCGAAGGCGTGACCTGGCATGACGGCTCGCCGTTCACGGCCGAGGACGTCGTCTGGTCGCTGCAGCGGGCAGGCGACGAGAAGACGGGCAACCCGATCCAGTTCGTCTGGAAGAACGTCAACAACTTCAAGATCGACGGCAACAAAATCACGGGCGACGTCGTGCAGTTCGACCCGGTCTATTTCAAATGGATGTCGTTCCTGACCGGCTACATCATGCCGAAGGCCTACTACGAGAAGGTCGGCGCCGAAGGTTTCGAGAAGGCGCCGATCGGCACCGGCCCCTACATGGTGGAAAAGTTCGAGCGCAACGCCTTCCTGCGGCTCAAGGCCAATCCGAACTATTGGGGCGGCAAGCCGGCCTTCGAGAATGTGACGATCAAGTTCGTCGCCGACGCGGCAAGCCGCGTCGCCGAGATCGAATCCGGCTCCTCGCAAGTGACGCTCGAAATTCCCTATGAGGAGTATGACCGGCTGATCGCCAAGGACGGGCTGGCCGGCTCGTGCAAGAACGTTTCCGACATCGGCATGATCTTCTTCAACGACATCGAGGCGATGCTGGACAAGAACGTCCGCCAGGCCGCCGTGATGGCCGTCGACAAGAAACTTCTGGTCGATCGCCTGCTGCGCGGCTACGGCCAGCCGATCGATACGCTGGAAACGCCGGAATACGCATCCTACGACGCGTCGATCAAGGTCGAGCACAATCCGGAAAAGGCCAAGGAATTGCTCGCCGCTTCCGGCTATTCGCCGGAAAAGCCGGTCAAGTTCACCATCCAGACGACCAAGGGCTTCAAGCCCAAGGACTATGAGATGATCCAGGCGATCGTCGGCATGTGGCGCAAGGTCGGCATCGAGGCGACGATCGAAGTCTACGAGATCGCCAAGCACTACGAACTGCGCGCCGCCGACAAGCTGGCGCCGTCCGCCTTCTACAATTGGGGCAATGCCATCGGCGATCCGACCACCTCGACCGGCTTTGCCATGTACGGCCCGAGCCCGCATTCGGTGTGGGACAGCCAGGATTTGATCGACATGATCAACCCGCTGTGGGGCGAAAAGGACGAGGCCAAGCGCATCGCCGGCTGGAAGGCTGTCGACAAATACATCGCCGAGCAGGCCTATGTGCTGCCGCTGATCCAGTATGCGCAGCCGATCGTGCATGCCAAGGGCGTCAATGTGGTGCAGCATGTGTCCGGCGCGCTGCTGCCGGCCCTGATGACCCCGGCCTGACATCGGCCTGGAATTGCCGCGCGCCGTCCATAGCGACGGCGCGCATTTCTATCCGGCATACGAGCCAACGAGCTCCTGCAAAGATTTACATGCTCCTGCAACGATTCCTGATCCGCCTTCTGACGATGCTGATCACGCTGTTCGGCGTGGCCGTCGTCGTCTTTGTCGTGATCCGCGTCGCACCCGGCGATCCGATCGCCATGATGCTGCCGCCCGGCGCGACGGATGCCGACATTGCCCGGCTGCGCGCGCTCTACGGCCTCGACAAGACCATCGTCCAGCAATTCTTCATCTGGCTGTCGGGCGTGGCCCGGGGCGATTTCGGCACTTCGATTTCGCTGCGGCAGGATGTGCTGGGTCTCGTCTTCAACCGGCTGCCGGCGACGCTGGAACTCGCCATCGTCGCGCTTGTGATGGCGGTGGCGATCGGCGGCACGACGGCGATCATCGGCGCGCGCGAACGCGGCACGGCGGTCGAGGTCGGCATCGACATCGCCAGCGGCGCGGCGCTTTCGATTCCCGATTTCCTGTGGGGCCTGGTGCTGATCCTGTTGTTCGGCGTGCTGGTGCCGATCTTCGACATTTCCGGGCGGGTGTCGCCGCAACTGGACCTGCCCTTCGTCACCCAGTTCTATCTGTTCGAGAGCCTGTTGCGCCTGCGCCTCGACCTCACCTGGGATCTGCTGAAGCACATGCTGATGCCGGCCGTGGCGCTGGCGCTGCCGCTGGCAGCAATCATCTCGCAGCTGCTGAAACAGTCGCTGAAGGAAGTGCTCGACCTCGACTACGTCGTGCTGGCACGGGTGAAGGGTTTTTCGGAAACGCAGGTCATCCTGCGCGAGGCCTTGAAGAATGCCGCTTTGCCGACGCTGACACTGGTCGGCGTGCAGTTCACCTTCCTGATCGGCGGCACCGTCATCGTCGAACGGCTGTTCTCCTATGAGGGCCTCGGCAATATGGCGATCGACGCCGTCATCAACCGCGACCTGCCGCTGATCCAGGGCATCGTGCTGGTCTTCGCGCTGCTGTTCGTGCTGATCAATCTCAGCGTCGACATGATGTATGCGCTGCTCAATCCGAGGCTGCGCCATGGATGAGGGCCGTGCTCGAAGGCGAGGTGTGTCGCCACGCCTGTGGCTGGCCGGCGGCTGGCTGCTGCTGGCGCTTCTGGCGGCAATCTTCGCGCCGCTGGTCGCGCCGCAGGATCCGCTGGCGCAGGATCTGATGCTGGAGCGGTTGCCGCCATTCTGGATGAATGGAGCCGAACCCGGCTATTGGCTCGGCACCGACAGCCTCGGCCGCGATCTGTTGTCGAGGCTGATCTTTGGCGGCCGCATCGCCTTCATCGTCGCCTTTTCCGCAGCCGTCGCTGCGTGCCTGGTCGGCTCGACGCTAGGCCTGATCGCAGGCTATTTCGGCGGTTGGGCCGACCGCATCATCTCGCGCGTCGTCGATGTCTGGATGGCCTTTCCGCCGGTGCTGTTCGCCATATTGCTGGTGGCGGTGCTCGGCACGGGCTTGAGTTCCGTCATCCTGGCCATCGCCATCATCGACTGGACGCGTTTCTGCCGGGTGATCCGTGCCGAGACAATGGGTCAGTCGCGCATGGACTATGTCGAGAATGCCCGCATTGCCGGCTACGGCCGCATCGGCATCATGCTGCGCGAAGTGCTGCCCAATGTGGTGCCGTCGATCGTCGCATTGCTGTCGCTGGAAATGGGCATCGCCGTTATCGTCGAGGCGATCCTGTCCTTCGTCAATCTGTCGATCTCGACCGACGATCCGACCTGGGGAGGCATCATCGCCGAGGGCCGGCTGTCGATCCATCAGGCCTGGTGGGTGCTGGTGTTCCCGCTGATCACGCTGATCCTGACCGTGCTGTCGTTCAGCCAGTTCGGCGAGGCGCTGAAGACGCGTTTCGATCCGGTGCTGCGATGAGCGCCTGCCTCGACATCAGGGATTTGAGCGCGGTGCTGCCCAACGGCCAGCGCGTATTGCGCTCGGTGTCGCTCTCCGTCCAGCCCGGCGAGGTCCGCGCGCTGGTCGGCGAAAGCGGCGCCGGCAAGACGATGATCGGCAAGGCGGTGCTCGGTGTGCTGCCGTCGAGCGTGCGCATTGTCGAAGGCGACATGCTGCTCGAGGGTGAAGACCTCGGCAAATTGCAGCCCAAGGCACGACGCACGCTGATTGGGGCGCGCACGGCGCTGATCCCGCAGGACCCGCTGACCGCGCTCAACCCGTCGCGGCGCATCGGCTCGCAGATGACCGACCGGCTGGTGCGCATCCTCGGCTGGAGTGGCGAGAAGGCCGATACCCGCATCCGGCAATTGCTGGACGAGGTGCAAATCCGCGATCCCGACCGCGTGCTGAAAAGCTATCCGCACGAACTGTCCGGCGGCATGCGCCAGCGCGTGCTGATCGCTGCGGCCTTCGCCGCGGAGCCAAGGCTGATCGTCGCCGACGAGCCGACCACGGCGCTTGATGTGACCGTGCAAAAACAGATCCTGCGGCTGATCGTGCAGTTGCAGCGCGAGCATGGCACGGCGATCCTGTTCGTCACCCATGATCTCGGCGTCGTCGCCAAGATCAGCCAGAGAGTCTCGGTGCTTTATGCCGGCAAGGTGGTGGAGGAGGCCGACACGGCTGCCCTCTTCGCAGCACCGCAGCATCCCTACACGCGAGCGCTGATGGCGGCGACGCCACGCTACACCGATCCTTTCGCCTCGCTGAAGCCGGTGGACGACGAAGTCCTCGCAGGGCTTGCTTCAGAGATCGCTGCCGCAGACCAGGCCTGGAGGCGGTCGCATGGTTGAACCGTTGTTCTCCGTGCGCGGGCTGAAGGTCGCGCTGCCCGACATGACGCGCAAGCC
>NZ_RZPH01001740.1:0-522 GCF_004022825.1 Mesorhizobium sp. M7A.F.Ca.CA.004.04.2.1 | reverse complement strand
GAATTGGGCGGGCTGGGCGTCACCGGCTCCAACCAATCCAATGAAGATCTGCAGCGTCTCGTCGACCTGACGCTCGAACGTTTTGGCCGCATCGACGTGCTGGTCAACAGCGGCGGCCACGGGCCGCGTGCGCCGATCCTCGAAATCACCGACGAGCAATGGCACACCGGCATGGATGTCTATCTGCTGAACGTCATCCGTCCGGTGCGCATCGTGGCGCCGCAGATGGTCAAGCAGAAGGGTGGGGCCATCATCAACATCTCGACGGCCTGGGTGGTCGAGCCGAGCCCGATGTTCCCGACGTCCGCGGTGTTCCGTGCCGGGCTTGCCGCCTACACCAAGATCTTCGCCAACACCTACGCCGCCGACAATGTGCGCATGAACAACGTGCTGCCCGGCTGGATCGACAGCCTGCCGGCCACAGAAGAACGCCGCGACAGTGTGCCGATGCAGCGCTACGGCACCTCGGAAGAAATCGCCGCGACCATCGCCTTCCTGGCGTCCGAAGGCGCCGGCTACATC
>NZ_RZPH01001739.1:0-524 GCF_004022825.1 Mesorhizobium sp. M7A.F.Ca.CA.004.04.2.1 | reverse complement strand
ACCGGCTGCTGCTCGGGTCTCGGCAGGCCATAGACCAGAAACGCCGCGATGAGCGCATGCAGGATCAGCGATGCGGGCAAAGCCCACAGCAGATGCCGCCGCCGTTCTCCTGTCTCGCCCTTCATCCTCACCGATGTGGAATGAAATAGCGGCGGCTTCAAGCATAGGTGGTGGATTGGCTTGATTTAACCGCTGACAGGTTGGTGATCGGATGACGACGCGCAGACCCCAGGTCAGCCAGTTTGCCGCTGGCGCGGGATCCCGTCCAGAAACCGTTCGTCCAGCCGTGTCTCGCCAAACCAGTTCAGCCGGTTGATGCTGATGAAGCCGGCATCGATCGCCTCGTTTTCGTCACCCGGCTGGCTGTCATGGGCCCGACCGCGCGGCACGGTGATGACTGTATGATCGCCATCGCTTTCCACGATCTCGGCCTTGCGAGCGATCTTGTCGCGACCGATGCGCGGCTGCCGGATTTCGGCCGGCAGCAAGGTCGGCAGGTTGATGCTCAGCCAATGACCCTCAGC
>NZ_RZPH01001738.1:0-524 GCF_004022825.1 Mesorhizobium sp. M7A.F.Ca.CA.004.04.2.1 | reverse complement strand
TCGCCATCGAGCGCGGCATTGAGGAAGATGGTTCCGCCATTGCCGGTGTAATCGCCATTGATCGTCAGCGTCGTGCCGGGCGCGGTGCCCAGCCGCACCGAGCCTGCGTTGCCGAGCGAAGCCACGGTTTGGTTAAAGCCGGCGAGGTCGAGCGTTGCACCTGAGGCAACCGTGTATGCCGACGCGGCGCCAAGCGCGTCGACGGTACCGGCCGCCAAGGTGCCCTGCTGCACGCCAGTTGCACCGGCGAAAGCGGAGTCGCCTGAGGCCAGCACAAGGGTTCCATCGCTGGCTTTGGTGAATGCACCCGACCCGGTCAGCGCGCCGTTCAGCGTCAAGGTCGTGGCGGCGGCGGTCGAGACGGTGCCGGAGCTCATCACATTCAGCGCACGAGAGGTAGCAAAACTGTTGGTCGCGCTGAGCGTGCCGCCGTCGAGGCTGAGCCCGCCGGCGGCGTCGCCAAGATTGGCATCGGCAGCCACCTGCAGCGTGCCGCCATTGATCGCCGTGCCGCCGGTGGAGGT
>NZ_RZPH01001737.1:0-524 GCF_004022825.1 Mesorhizobium sp. M7A.F.Ca.CA.004.04.2.1 | reverse complement strand
GGCCGCAATGTTGGCGATTGGCGAAATCATCAACGACAGCGTCCCCTCGCCCCGTTTACGGGGAGAGGATGCCGGCAGGCAGGTGAGGGGCGGCGCTGACCTGGACAATTGCCAGCCCTACTTCACCGCCGAATCGAACTGATGCGCCTTGATCTTCTCGACATCGAGCGCGGCAAAACCTTCCGACAGCTTGACGCCGTCGGCATCGGCCTTGACCTTGGCCTTGTCGAAATCATTGGCCGGGCCGATCAAATCGTTGGTGCAGACATCCTCGGCCTTCACCGGAGCGGTGATCTGGCCGATCTTGTGGATTTCGTCGAAGAAGCCCTGCCAGCTCGCCATGTCGTGCGAGCCCCAGCCGCCGCGTTTGTCCATGTCGCCGCGGAAGACGTTGATCTGCTGCAGGATCGAGGTGGTGCCAAGCTCCGGCCCGAGATTCTTGGCCAGCGTCGGGAACTGCTCGAACACCGCTTCGACCGCCGCGCGGGGATTCTGGTAGCCGAATTCGAGGCCCATCGCCCAGC
>NZ_RZPH01001736.1:0-526 GCF_004022825.1 Mesorhizobium sp. M7A.F.Ca.CA.004.04.2.1 | reverse complement strand
CCCCGCAACTGTAAGCGAAGAGCCAAGGCCGAAAGCCACTGGGAGTTCCCGGGAAGGCGGCTACCCAAGGCGATGACCCGCGAGCCAGGAGACCTGCCGTCTGCGACTTTAGAATCCGATCGCCCGGCGGGTTTCCGGGCAAGGAGCCCGATCTTTGGACCACGACAGCAGTTTTTCGGCTGGCACAGCGGATATTTCGTCCGGCCATGATGATGCCTTGGCCGGCGTCACCATCATTGTCTGCGCCTCCTGCCGCAATGAGACCGGCTCCGACGCCCATCCCCGCGCCGGCGAATTGCTGGCGGAGGATACGCGCCGCGCCGCATCTGGCGACGACATCCGCATCCGCAGCGTCGAATGCCTTGGCAATTGCAAGCGGCGCCTCAGCGCCGCCATCCTGCGCGACGGCTGCTGGAGCTATGTCTTTGGCGACCTGACCGAGACCAGCGGCGCCGACCTCGTCACCGGAGCCAAGCTTTTCGCCACCTCGACCGACGGTCTCATTCCCTGGCGTGGCCGTCCCGAT
>NZ_RZPH01001735.1:0-526 GCF_004022825.1 Mesorhizobium sp. M7A.F.Ca.CA.004.04.2.1 | reverse complement strand
CCCATGATCATGCCTTGCGGCATGGCCGCGCCGGCGAACTGGCTGAACCTGACGCTTTCGGCGCGTGACGTCGGCGGCGCGATCATGCCGCAAGGCATGATCATGGGTCGCGACACGCCGGCGGAATCCATGCGTGACATGGCTGCAACCGATCCGCGTCGCGTTACCTCGTCCTATGGTCTTGCCGCCAAGGGCGACCAGGAACTGCCATTCCGTCTAGAGAACGGCGTCAAGGTGTTCGAGCTCAGACCATCGGTGGTCCGCTGGCAGATCCTGCCCAACGTCGCGGTCGACGCCTATGCCTACAATGGCCAGATTCCCGGTCCGCGCATCCACATTCGCCAGGGCGATAAGGTTCGCATCGACGTCACCAACGACCTGCCCGAGGAAACCACGGTGCATTGGCACGGCATGATCCTGCCGAACCAGATGGATGGACCTGCCGAGATCACCCAGCCGCCGATCGAGCCTGGACAATCCTATTCCTATGCGTTCACCGCGACCCAGCACGGGACCTACTTCTATC
>NZ_RZPH01001734.1:0-528 GCF_004022825.1 Mesorhizobium sp. M7A.F.Ca.CA.004.04.2.1 | reverse complement strand
AGATCAGCGACCTGCCCTTCGTGCTCTGGGATGAAAGACTATCGACGGTCGCGGCCGAAAGGACGCTGATCGAGATGGATTTCTCGCGCCGCAAGCGCGCCGGCAAGATCGATTCGGCGGCAGCCGCGTTTATTCTGCAGGGAGTTTTGGACCGGCTTCAGTCGCTCCACGCATCCGCTCGAACGGAACCGGACCCGCCCAGCGCTGTTTGACCCAGCCGGCGATTTCGCGGCGACGGCGGAAAGCCCAAAGCGCCATCAGCAGCAACCCGTCGAAGACGCACGTCTTCGCCACCATGCCGGGAATGATCGCCGGATCGATGCCGAGCATCTGACCATAGAGCTGGAAGAAGAAGTCGTGCATCTGTCGGCTGAGCATCGTGTAGCCGAAATTGATGTCATTGGCCGACAGATAGAACCAGCCCCAGAAAATCGCCATCGGCGCCGCCCAGAACCCAAAGATGTAACGCATCAGCGGCCTCCCCTGTGATTGGAGCCGGTCTTGGAGACCGTTCGGCCTGATATGAGT
>NZ_RZPH01001733.1:0-528 GCF_004022825.1 Mesorhizobium sp. M7A.F.Ca.CA.004.04.2.1 | reverse complement strand
GCCTTTGCCCGCACGCTCGACGTCGAGCTTGCCGTCGGCGCCGAGGCGCTGGTGCTGGAAGCCGCCGTCTTCGGCCGCCTGGCGATGGGCGAACGCGCCACGCAGCGCAACTTCCATGACCGCTGGCGTGTGCGCCAGGATGGCGCCCTCATTCATGCCGAGGATTTCCGCATCGGACCCGATATCGCCGCCACGCTCGACCGCCCGGCGGTTGCCGGCGGCGCGATCGCGGTGGCGACGCTGCTTCTGGTGTCGCCACGCGCCGAGGCCCTGCTCGACCGGGTTCTGGAGATCGTCGGCGAACACGGCAGCGCCAGTGCCTGGAGCGTGAAGAAATCTGGCAAGCTTCTTGCGAGGCTCTACGCCGGGGACGGCTACCGGCTGCGCCAGCGGCTGGTTCCACTCGTCGAATTGCTCAACGGAAGGGCGGGGTTGCCCAAATTATGGTCACTATAGGCCTGTCTCTACCAATCCAGGGAAACGCATGAGCCTGACGCCGAGGGAAAGGGAGAAGCTGGTGATCGCCAT
>NZ_RZPH01001732.1:0-529 GCF_004022825.1 Mesorhizobium sp. M7A.F.Ca.CA.004.04.2.1 | reverse complement strand
GGTCAAGGCATCGAGCGCGCCGAATGGCTCGTCCATCAACAGCATCTTGGGCCGGTAGGAAAGCGCGCGCGCAATGGCGACGCGCTGTTTCATGCCGCCCGAGAGTTCGGCCGGATAGCGGTCGGCGCTGTCGGACAGCTTGACGAGTTCGAGATGCTCCAGCGCGATCCTGCGGCAGGTCGGGCGATCGTAACCGGCGGCCTTGAGGGCAAATTCGATGTTCTGCCGCGCCGTCAGCCAGGGAAGCAGCGTGTAGGACTGGAAGACGACGCCACGGTCGAGACCCGGCTGCAGGATCGGCGCGCCATCGATGCTGAGATCGCCGGCGTCGAAGTCCTGCAGTCCGGCCACGATCGACAGCAGCGTGCTCTTGCCGCAGCCCGACGTGCCGACCAGGGAGACAAACTCGTTGTCGGCAAGATCGAGATTGATGTCGCGCAGCACTTCCGTGCGCCGCTCGCCGGTGCCGAAGCTCTTGTGGAGACCGGCGATCCGCAGTTTGGGGGGGCTCATCGGCTGGACCTCATTG
>NZ_RZPH01001731.1:0-529 GCF_004022825.1 Mesorhizobium sp. M7A.F.Ca.CA.004.04.2.1 | reverse complement strand
CTTTCGCAGATGCTGGCAATTACGCCGGATCGCATCTCGATCAAGGCCACAACCAATGAGAAGCTCGGCTTTGTCGGGCGCGAGGAAGGCATTGCGGCGATCGCCACCGCCAGCGTGGTGTTTCCCGGCGAGGTGCCGGAATGACCCACAACGAGCTGGCAAATGCCCTGCTGCAAGCCTGCCAGAGACGCGGCATCATGCTGGCAACGGCGGAAAGCTGCACCGGCGGCATGATCATCGCCGCGTTGACCGACATCGCCGGCTCGTCCGCCGTGATCGATCGCGGCTTCATCACCTATTCCAACGAAGCCAAGATGGACATGCTCGGCGTTTCCGCCGCCACGCTCGGGGCGCATGGCGCGGTTTCGCGCGAGACTGCGATTGAAATGGCGGCAGGCGCGCTTGCCCGTTCGCGCGCCGGGCTGACCCTGGCGGTCACCGGGATCGCTGGGCCTGGCGGCGGTTCGGCGGAAAAACCGGTCGGCCTGGTCTGGTTCGGGGTTGCGCTGGACGGCCGACCGATTGTCGC
>NZ_RZPH01000172.1:0-8082 GCF_004022825.1 Mesorhizobium sp. M7A.F.Ca.CA.004.04.2.1 | reverse complement strand
CGACGAGGCCGAATTGGCGCGGACGCTGCGGGCGCTGTCGCCCTCGGCAACACCCAATCCGCGACTGATCGCGGTGGCCGATGCGCTGCTTGATCGCAACGGCCGCATGATCGAGGCGATCGAATCGATCGGCCGCGGTGCGGATGCCTTTGAAGGCACGCCCTTCGCGCTGAGGATCGACAGCTAGCTGCCCCCATGTCGTTGTTCGATTATCGGGTGCCTTCATTCGCCCAATCTTCATGCCCGTGCCGTATCCGGACAATGAACACGTCGTCGTCGGCTTCGATCCGGTAGACGACAAGATGGGCTTTGAAGGGATGGATACGCATCGGTGGCGCCAATTCAAGCCGCTCCCGCGCTATTCGGGGACTGGCAGCGATCAGGTCAAAGATCGTGAACAACTCGTCATGATACTGTCTGGCCTGCACAGCGCCCGAACAGGCGCACCCCTTGCTCGGCAATACCGACGATGTCCTCTTCCGCAGCTAAAGAAAGGCGAAATCCCACTACCCATTGCCGGATGGCTTTTCAGCGCGTTTAACCGCCTCCGTGAAAAGCGCGTCCCTGGATCGATTGCCGATGCCACTCTTCAAGCCATCGTCGACAAAGCGCTGCATGGCGGCAATCTTGTCATTGCGCTCCTGATCCCGACGGATCAAATCGCGCACATAGTCGCTCGCGTTGGCGTAACGGCCCGTTTCGGTTTGCGCCTCCACCCAATCTTTCATCGGGTCGGGCAATGATACGTTCATCGTTGCCATACTGGCCTCCATATCTCGTCCAGTATGGTCCGTTTTGGCAAAGTTTGTCAAAATCTCTTGTGCGGAAATCTCTTGTCCAAAAGCGCGATTGTCAGATACGCCCTCCGTCGCCTGGTTTGTTCAAGAGGACAGCGCTTGCCTTTCGATGCCAGACCACTGGTTTGGAGGCTACGTCAACCAGTCCGCGAGCTTCGCCTTGCGCACATCCCGCAGCAGGCTGATGAAGCCGTCGGCCTGATATTCCGCCGTCAGCCGGCCCTTCTCCGCCGTCGCGATGCTGGCATCGCCGACGACGCCGTTCGGGTTGAGATCGCTGGCGATCCAGGCGAAGGCATGGGTGCCGGTGTGGCGCAGGAGCGAAAGTTCGTTTTCGGCTTTGGCGACATTGGAAACGAAATTGTCGGCCTTGGCCATGTCGACGAGGTCCGGCCGGAAATGCAGCATCAGCGAGGTCTCGACATCGCCGCCATGGATGCCGTGGCGGTCCTCCAGTTCGGTGTACATGCCGGCCGGGCGGCCGAACCGTTGCCAGCTGGTCTTTACCGCCAGCATCTTTCCGCGCACGCGCAATTCGCGCGTGACGATGCCCATGATCTCCTCGTTGCCGCCATGCGAATTGACCACGACCAGCTTGCGCACGCCAGCGCGCGCGATCGACAGGCCAAGCTCGGTCCAGGCTTCGATCAGCGTCGTTGCCGGCAAAGTGAGGGTGCCCGGCGCGTGCAGATGTTCGTTCGACTTGCCCACCGCCTGAACCGGCAGGATGCGGATGTCGAGATCGTCGGGCAGACGCGAAATGACCGTGTCGAGCATGCCGTTCATGATCGAGGTGTCGGTCGAGACAGGCAGATGCGGGCCATGCTGCTCGATCGCCGCCACCGGCAGCACGGCGATCGTCGCCTCCGGATCGATCGAGGCGTATTCGGTGGTCCGGTAGTCGCCCCACCACACGCGTTTCTTCGCAACAGTCATGTCATGCCTCTTCGATGAACGGCCAGACCTAGCGCGGCGGAGGTTGTCTGTCGATCACCCGGCCGCGATAGCCTCGACCTCGACCTTGAATTCGGGTCGGGCAAAGCCGGAGACGATCATCAGCGTCGAGGCCGGCGCGGGGCTGGAAAACAGCCGGTCGCGGACATCCATATAGGGCCGCAGATGCGCGCGGTCGGTGACATAGGCGTTGATACGGATGATGTCGCGTAGGCCCAGCCCGGCTTCGCCGAGGATCGCTTCGATGTTGCGGAAGCAGAGTTCGGCCTGCGCGCCGGCCTCTTCGGGAATCTGGTCGTCCGCGGTTATGGCAACCTGACCCGAGCACAGCACCAGCCGCTTTCCAGGCGGTACCTCGACGCCGTGGCTGTAGCGGGCAAAGGGCGGCTTGATCGACTTCGGGGTGAGGAATCTGAACATGGCAATCTCCTGGGTGCCGCCAGCCTAAAGCCGGACCCATTACACCTTCAAGATGGCGGTGCATGTTGCCCGGGCGATTGTGGACAGCCGTTCAAAAAATAGGCACGATGCCTTTCGTACAGCATGACCCGTCCGCGCTTGGCATGGCAACGTCTTTCAAGCGGGCGGCCCCGGCGCCAGACGCCGGTGGCATGTGTCTTGCTTCTTGAATCTTTGGTGTCGAGCCTGGCGCGTGGCGCGCCGGAGCAAACAGAGGGTGGTGTGGATGTACGGAAAACAGAAGATCTCGGTGGCGGCGGTGGCCCTGCTTGCAGCCAGCACGCTGGGTGCTGCTGCGAATGAGAAAGTCACCTTCGGCACCAACTGGTTGGCCCAGCCGGAGCATGGTGGATATTATCAGTCCGTGGCGGACGGCACCTACGCCGCCTGCGGCCTCGACGTCACCATCATGCAGGGCGGTCCGCAGGTCAGCGGCCGACCGCTGCTGCTGGCCGGCAAGATCGATTTCTACATGGGCGGCAATCTGCTGTCGGCTTTCGATGCCGTCCAGCAAGGCATTCCCATGCGCGTGGTGGCGGCGGACTTCCAGAAGGACCCGCAGGTCATCATGTCCCACCCCGGCGAAGGGCTCGACAAATGGGAGGACCTGAAGAACGCCGACCAGTACATATTGGGCGACGAGGGCGTGCAGACCTTCTTCCAGTGGATGGTCATCGAACTCGGCTTCGACGCTTCCAAGCGCGCGCCCTACACCTACAACACCGCTCCCTTCCTCGCCAACAAGAAGTCGATCCAGCAGGGCTACGTCACCTCGGAGCCGTTCGCGGTCAAGAAGGAAGGCGGCTTCGTGCCGAACCAGTTCCTGCTCGCCGACTATGGCTGGGACACCTATTCGACGACGATCGAGGTGATGCAGGATACGATCGACAAGAAGCCGGAGGTGGTCCAGTGCTTCGTCGATGGCTCGGCCAAGGGCTGGTACAAATATCTGTACGGCGACAACAAGGCCGCCAACGACATGATCAAGAAAGACAATCCCGATATGAGCGACGAGCAGATCGCGTTCTCGATCGAGCAGATGAAGAAGTTCGGCCTTGCCGATTCCGGCGACACCGAAAAGCTCGGCATCGGCGCCATGACCGACGAGCGGATCAAGAATTTCTACGACAAGATGGTCAAGGCCAAGGTCACGCCAGCCGGCATCGACATCAAGAAGGCCTACACGCTGACCTTCATCAACAAAGGCGTCGGGCTCGAGCTGAAGAAATAGGCCGGTCCCGGTATGATAAGGGAAAAGGTGGCGCAAGCGCCGGCTGCATCGGGTGCGGCCCCGACGCTTCTGGCGCTGCGTGGCGTCGGCAAGGTTTTCTCCAACGGCGTGACGGCGCTCAACGATGTCGACCTGACCATCAGGGAAGGCGATTTCCTCAGCCTGCTCGGGCCGTCGGGTTGCGGCAAGTCGACGGCGCTGCGGCTGATCGCCGGCCTGTCGACGCCGACCTCCGGCGTGCTCGACTGGCGCGGCGGCGGCTCAGCTGACCGCTCGAACATCGGCTTCGTCTTTCAGGAGCCGACGCTGCTGCCCTGGGCCAACATCTTCGACAATGTCTGGCTGCCGCTGCGGCTGAAAGGTATTTCCCGTGCCAAGGCGGCACCTGCGGTGACGGAAATGCTGGCGCGGGTTCACCTGACCGGTTTCGAAGACGCGGTGCCGCGCGAACTGTCCGGCGGCATGAAGATGCGCGTCTCGATCGCACGCGCCATGGTGACCAAACCGCGCGTGCTGCTGATGGACGAACCGTTCGCGGCACTCGACGAGATCACCCGCTTCAAGCTCAACAATGATCTCCTGGAACTGTGGCAGGACGAACGCTTCACCGTCGTCTTCGTCACCCACAGCGTCTTTGAAAGCGTGTTCCTGTCCAACCGCGTCGTTGTCATGGCGGCGCGGCCGGGCCGGGTGTTCGACGAACTTGCCATCGAGGCCTCCTATCCGCGCGATGAGGCGTTTCGCACCTCGCCCGACTATGCGGCACTGTGCCGTCAGGCTTCCGATGTGCTGGTCAAGGCCATCAATTCAACAGCAGGCGCGCATCATGACGGCCATTGACGAGCGGGCGCTCGAACTCGACCCCGAGGAGGCGCGCCGCGTGCGCCAGGCGCGGTTCGAGCGGATCGGCCGATGGGTGCTGCCGCTGGCGATCATGATCCTGGCGATCTGGCTGTGGGATCGCATCTGCGTCTGGAATGAGATTCCGCAATACATCCTGCCACGCCCGGGCGTGGTTCTGTGGACACTCTACAACGATGCCGGCTTGCTGTTTTCCTCGCTGCTGGTGACCTTGCGCATCACCTTCCTCAGCCTGGCTCTGGCGGTCATCGGCGGGGTCGGGCTGGCGGTGCTGTTCGCACAATCGAAATGGGTGGAGATGTCGTTCTTCCCCTTCGCCATCGTGCTGCAGGTGACGCCGATCGTGGCGATCTTTCCGCTGATCAACATCTATGTGAACGACCAGACGACCAAGCTTCTGCTGTGCGCCTGGATCGTCGCCTTCTTTCCGATCCTGTCCAACACCACGCTTGGCCTCAACTCCGTCGACCGCAATCTGCGCGACATGTTCAAGCTCAACGGCGCGACGCGCTGGCAGCAACTGCGCTATCTCAGGCTGCCGGCCGCGATGCCCTATTTCCTCGGTGGGCTGAAGATCGCCGGAGGCCTGTCGCTGATCGGCGCGGTGGTGGCGGAGTTCGTCGCCGGCACCACCGGCCAGTCGTCCGGCCTTGCCTCGCGCATCATCGAGGCCGGCTACCGGCTCAACGCGCCGCGGCTGTTCGCGGCGCTGTTCCTGATCTCGCTGACCGGCATTTTGATCTTCCTCGTGCTGTCGCTGATTTCGCATCTCATTTTGCGGCGCTGGCACGAAAGCGCGCTGAAGCAGGAGCGCTAGGATGACTGAAAGGTTGGCGCGAAGCGCCCCCCTCTGTCCTGCCGGACATCTCCCCCTCAAGGGGGGAGATTGGCTGTTGTCACGACCTTCGCCAATCTCCAACGTTGAAAAAAAAGATCCGGCGCGGACGCTGCCAATCTCCCCCCTTGAGGGGGAGATGTCCGGCAGGACAGAGGGGGGCAACGCTTGATACCAACCTTCGGCTCTTACCATCTCGCCAATGTTCGCCTTCATCGCTCACTGGCACCAGGCCTTTCCGCGCCCTTCGATGCTGACGGCTTCGGGCTTGCCGACATCGCTGTGGCCGACGGGAAGATTTCCAGCATCACCGCGCATGGCCGATCCGCCGATGCGATTGACCTCGCCGGCCGTATAATCCTCCCATGCTTCGTCGACTGCCACACGCATATCGACAAAGGCCATATCTGGCCGCGGAAACCAAATCCCGATGGCACCTTCATGGGCGCGCTGAATGCCGCCGGAGCCGATCGCGTGGCACGCTGGAGCGCCGAGGATTTGGCGCGGCGGATGGATTTTTCACTGCGCTGCGCCTACGCCCATGGCACCCGGGCGCTGCGCACCCACATCGACAGCGTCGCGCCGCAGGAGGAGATCTCCTGGCCAGTGTTCGAGACGATGCGCGAGGCATGGTGCGGCCGTATCGAATTGCAGGGCGCCTGTTTGCTCGGCATCGAAGGCGTGCGCGACAAAAAGTGGTTCGACAGACTGGCAAAAAGGGTTGCCGCGGCAAAGGGCGTGCTCGGTGTCGTCACCTATATGGTGCCGGACCTCGAAGAACTGCTCGACCATGTCTTCGCGCAAGCGATCAAGCATGGCCTCGATCTCGATTTCCATGCCGACGAGACCGATGATATCTCCGCCATATCGTTGAAGAAGATCGCCGAGGCCGCTCTCTGGAACGGTTTCGAAGGAAAGATCCTCGTCGGCCATTGCTGCTCGCTCGCGCGCCAGCCGGACCTCGATGTGCTCGATACGCTGGACAAAGTGGCGAAGGCCGGGCTCGCCGTCGTCTCGCTGCCGATGTGCAATCTCTATCTGCAGGACCGGCGCGGCGACCAAACCACGCCGCGCTGGCGCGGTGTGACGCTGCTGCACGAGATGAAGGCGAGGGGCATTCCGGTGGCAGTCGCTTCCGACAACACGCGTGATCCCTTCTACGCCTATGGCGATCTCGACATGCTGGAGGTCTACCGCATGGCGACGCGCATCCTGCATTTGGACCATCCGGTCGCCGACTGGCCGCAAGCGGTCACCGCGACGCCGGCCAAGGTGATGCGGCTTGATGGCTTCGGCACGCTTGCCGCCGGCGGCGATGCCGATTTCATCCTGTTCAAAGGCCGAAGCTGGACGGAATTGCTCTCGCGACCCGAATCGGATCGCATCGTGGTGCGCGGCGGCAAGGCGATCGACCGGCAATTGCCCGACTATGCCGAACTCGACGAACTGATGGTGGGATAATGGACGTTTCGGCGCTCAAACGCGATCTCGAAGGCCTGAAGGTCGACGACAATCCGGCCATCGTCCAGCAGAAGAGCCGCGATTTCTACTGGTACAGCCCGGTGTTGAAGCAGCAGTTGGACCATGTCACCGGCGACCTGATCGTGACGCCGAAGAACGAGGCCGAACTGATCCGCGTGCTTGCCGCCTGTCACCGCCATGGCGTGCCGGTGACGCCGCGCGGCAGCGGCACCGGCAATTACGGCCAGGCGATGCCGCTCTCCGGCGGCGTCGTGCTCAACCTTGCCGAGATGAACGAGATCAAGTCGATCGCGCCAGGTCGCGTGGTGACCGGGCCGGGGGCCATCCTGGCCGATATCGACAAGGCAACGCGGGCGCATTCCGGGCAGGAACTGCGGCTGTCGCCGTCCACCTACAACACCGCTTCGATCGGCGGCTTCATCGCCGGCGGTTCGGGCGGCGTCGGTTCGATCAATTTCGGCGGCCTGCGCGATTTCGGCAATGTGCTGCGCCTGCGTGTGGTGACGATGGAGGCCGAACCGAAAGCGCTCGAACTCACCGGCGAGGATCTGCACAAGGTCACCCACGCCTATGGCACCAACGGCATCATATCGGAGGTCGAGATGCCGCTGACCGCGGCCTATGAATGGATCGATGTCATCGTTGGCTTCGACGCTTTCATGGATGTCGCCCGGTATGGCAATGCGCTGGCATGTCAGGACGGTATCCTGACCAAGCTGATCACGCCGATAGCCGCACCCGTGCCGCAACTCTATTTCAAGCGGCACCAGAAGTTCCTCCGGGAAGGGCAAAGCATCTGCGTCGTCATGGTGGCGCGGCACGGGCTGGACGCTTTCCTTGCCTTCACCCGCCGTGCCGGTGGCGAGGTGATCTACAATGCGGCCACGGCGACGCCGGACGAGAAAAAGGGCCTGCCGCCGGCCTATGAATTGGCCTGGAACCACACCACGCTGAGGGCGCTGCGCGTCGATCCTTCGATTACCTATCTGCAGTCGCTCTATCCCTTTCCCAACCAGCTGGCGCTGGTCGAGAAGATGGATGCGATGTTTCCCGGCGAGGTGTTCTCGCATCTGGAGTTCGTACGGCTGGACGGCAACATCACCTGCTTCGGCCTGCCGCTGGTCAAGTTCACCACCGAGGCGCGGCTCGACGAGATCGTGCGTCTGCATGAAGCGAATGGCTGCCCGATCTTCAACCCGCATCGCTACACGCTGGAAGAGGGCGGCATGAAGCAGACCGACGCGGTGCAGCTTGCCTTCAAGCGCGAAACCGATCCGCAAGGCCTGCTCAACCCCGGCAAGATGATCGCCTGGGAGAACCCGGACTATGACTACCGGTCGGGCCGGACATTCCTTTTCAAGGGGCTGCAGAGGGCAAGCTGATGACCAGCGTGTGGCGCTGCACCCCCCTCTGGCCTGCCGGCCATCTCCCCCTCAAGGGGGGAGATTGGCGGTTTCCCCGTT
>NZ_RZPH01001730.1:0-530 GCF_004022825.1 Mesorhizobium sp. M7A.F.Ca.CA.004.04.2.1 | reverse complement strand
AGGCACAGCAGGTCAAGAATGCCGTCATCGTGCCGGTTGGCGCCAAGGGCGGCTTCTATCCGAAGAAGCTGCCGATGAGCGCCGGTCGCGACGCGATCTTCGAGGCAGGCACCTCGGCCTACAAGAATTTCGTCTCCAGCCTGCTGTCGATCACCGACAATATCGGTCTCGACGGTGTCATCCCCCCGGCCGGCGTCATCAGACGCGACCCGGACGATCCGTATTTCGTCGTTGCCGCCGACAAGGGCACGGCGACCTTCTCCGACACCGCCAACGCGATCTCGGAGAAGCACGGCTTCTGGCTCGACGACGCCTTCGCCAGCGGCGGCTCGGCCGGCTATGACCACAAAAAGATGGGCATCACCGCCAAGGGCGCCTGGGAAGCGGTCAAGCGGCATTTCCGCGAGATCAACCGCGATATCCAGACCTCGTCCTTCACGGTCGTCGGGGTTGGCGACATGTCGGGCGACGTGTTCGGCAACGGGATGCTTTTGTCGCCGAAAACCCGGCTGATCGCCGCCTTCGACCAT
>NZ_RZPH01001729.1:0-533 GCF_004022825.1 Mesorhizobium sp. M7A.F.Ca.CA.004.04.2.1 | reverse complement strand
CCTCCATCCTGTCCTGGTTCATCATCGGGGCGGGGCTGGCGCAGACGGCGATCTACCTGCTGCAGCTCATCATCGCCGCCTACGCCCTGTCCAAGCGCCCGCCGGTCGCGCGTTCGGCTCTGCTGTGGCACCGCTATGGCGACGTAGCGCCGCCGATCGCGCTGCTGGTGCCCGCCTACAATGAGGAAGTGAATGTGGTCGAGAGCGTGCACTCGATGCTGGCGCTCGAATATCCGAATTTCGAGGTCATCGTCATCAACGACGGCTCGAAGGATCAGACTCTGCAGCGCCTTATCGAAGGCTTCAAACTGGTGAAATTCCACCGACCCTATGAGGAGGCCCTGACACACAAGCCGATCCGCGGCCTCTATTCCTCGCCGATGACAGAACGGCTGTTCGTGGTCGACAAGGAAAATGGCGGCAAGGCCGATGCCCAGAATGCCGGCGTCAATGTCTGCCGCGCGCCTCTCTTTTGTGTGATCGACGGCGACTCCATCCTCGAGCCCGACGCACTGATGCGCGCGGCCCAGCCC
>NZ_RZPH01001728.1:0-534 GCF_004022825.1 Mesorhizobium sp. M7A.F.Ca.CA.004.04.2.1 | reverse complement strand
GTCATCAATCGAAGCCCGTGCTCCGGCGATGTCGAGGTGACGATCGGGATAAGTCCGGCAGCGATGTAGCGGTCGGTCAGCACCGAATTGACATCGGCCAGCCATGCCGGAATGCGGCTGCCGCCATGCGTCGGCACGCCCCTGATGGCGATGCCGAGATCCTTGATGGCGAAGGGAACACCGGCCAGCGGCAGCGAAGGGTCGACGGTCTTGGCGCGGGCCCGCGCGGCATCGTAGAGCGGTTCGGCCGTGGCATTGATGTCGGGACGGGTGGCCTCGGCGCGGGCAATCGCGGCGTCGGTCAGCTCGACGGCCGAAACCTCGCCCTTGCGGACCAGATCGGCGAGGCCCGCGGCATCTTCTTCCCAAAGGATCCGTTCGACCGACATGCGCGCTCCCCCCATCACTGAGGGCAAGCTAGCCAGTGGCGATTCCATTGGCAATCGGTCGACGGACCCGGCTGGCGACACACAAAAGCTTAGGCGTGCACAAGGTTATTTCCGCCGTTGCAAATACATTGCAATCGCCTAACTT
>NZ_RZPH01001727.1:0-534 GCF_004022825.1 Mesorhizobium sp. M7A.F.Ca.CA.004.04.2.1 | reverse complement strand
GCGCCGCGCATCATGCCGCGGCTGGCCGGAGAGTTGAAGACGCTGGTCGACGAGAAGGCGACCGTCATCAAGGGCTGGATGCGCGCCGGCAAGATCGCCAAGACCGATCCGTGGCACCTGATCTTCTCGATCTGGGCGACGACGCAGCATTATGCCGATTTCGACGTCCAAGTCCGCGCCGTCCTCGGGCCGAACCGCGGCGGCGACGGCCGCTTCGAGGATGCGGCAAGGTTTCTCGAACAATTGTTCCTCGATGGCCTCAAGCCGAAGGGGTAGCAGCGAGATCACGTCTTGGGTCAACTTGGCAGTCGTCGGGCTATCCCAGACGGTGGGGATTGGCCGAAGCGCACATTGATTTCGTCATTCTAGGGCGAAGCAAGGAGCGAAGCGACGCGGCGCAGACCCTAGAATCCATGCCGCGACTTCAACGCGCCGCAACGGTACAAATTCTGCTCCGCTGTACCCTTCGACCAATGTCACGGAATGGATCCCAGGGTCTCCTCGACGCCGCTTCGCGGCTGCTCCGCCCTGGGA
>NZ_RZPH01001726.1:0-534 GCF_004022825.1 Mesorhizobium sp. M7A.F.Ca.CA.004.04.2.1 | reverse complement strand
GAGTGGGCATGGCGTGGTCCTGTCCGGGTGGAAACCAGATCGCCAGTGCAGATTGCTTATTCCACAAACTCTGTAGAGTTAGTTTATTCCAATTCTGCCGCCGCTATTAGAATTTCTCTCTCTGGCAAGAAAAGGAGGCCGGCCCGAATACACCGGGCCGGCCTCCTTGTATCAGAACGCTGGTTCGACCGCGTTGACGTTGTCCTTGGTGACGACGGTCAGCGGGATGGGCAGCCGGTCCTTGACCTGCTTGCCGTCGATGATCTCGGCCATCGTGTTGATCGCCAGGCGGCCATCCTCGACGGGCGACTGGACGATGGTCGAGTACATTTCATTGGTGCGGATCGATTCGAACGCATCCTTCTGGCCATTGATGCCGACGATCGGCGGTGCGGCCTTGGAGGGGTTGGCCTCCTTCCAGGCATCGATGAAGCCGCGGGCCATCGTGTCGTCATTGGCGTAGACGCCGCTGATCTGGTCGCCGAAGCGTGTGATCAGATCGCGGCTGACCACCAGCGCCTTTTGCTGGTCGAA
>NZ_RZPH01001725.1:0-534 GCF_004022825.1 Mesorhizobium sp. M7A.F.Ca.CA.004.04.2.1 | reverse complement strand
TTTCGACACTGGTCGCGCTCGTCCAGCTGTTCACGGTCGTCAATCCGTTCCTCGCCTCGATCTGGCCCGACGACCGTGAACAGCTGGACGAGCGCGACCAGTGTCGAAATGCCGATGACGACGCCCGGAACGACGATCGCGGCGCCCAGAAGCGCATCGAAGACCGCGCGTGTTCTGATGCCGACGCGCGCCAGGCCGAGTGCCGCCGCAGTGCCGCACAACGCCGCCAGCAAGGCGCTGGTGGTGGCGATGAACAGGCTGTTCTTCAGCGCTTCGACCAGGAACGGGTTCGCCAGCGCCTTGCCGTACCATTGCACCGAAAAGCCGGTGAACTCGCTGGCATGGTGGCCGGCGTTGAAGGAGAACAGCACGACCAGTGCGATCGGCAGATAGAGGAAGGCGAACACCACAATGACGAAGGCGCGCATCAGATCAAATCCACCCGGCGGGCGCCCGAAACCCGGGTCGAAATGCGATTGGCGGCAATCAGCACCACCACCGAAACCAGCACCAGCGTGATCGCGATGGCCGAAC
>NZ_RZPH01001724.1:0-536 GCF_004022825.1 Mesorhizobium sp. M7A.F.Ca.CA.004.04.2.1 | reverse complement strand
TGTCGAACGGCAGCCGTCCTGACTGCCTGGTGAAGATGCCGAACGGCGCGCCGTCGCTGGCCATCGACGCCAAGTTTCCGCTCGAGGCCTGGAATGCCATCCGCGCCGCCGATGGCGCCGACCTGCAGAAGGCCGCCTCGCAGGCCTTCCGCCGCGACATCGAGATCCATGTCCGCGATATCTCGGAAAAATACCTGATCCAGGGCGAGACGCAGGACACCGCCTTCATGTTCGTGCCGTCGGAATCAGTGTTCGCCGAGATCCACGAGAATTTCGAGGCGATCGTCCACAAGGCGCACCGCGCCCGAATCGTCATCGTCTCGCCGTCATTGCTGATGCTGTCGATCCAGGTCATCCAGGCGATCCTCAAGGATGCCCGCATGCGCGAACAGGCGCACCTGATTCAGGGCGAAGTCATCCGGCTGATGGAGGATGTCGCGCGCGTCGACGAGCGGGTGCGCAAGCTGCAGGTGCATTTCGGTCAGTCGGCCAAGGACATCGACGACATCCTGGTTTCGACGTCGAAGGTCACCAAG
>NZ_RZPH01001723.1:0-537 GCF_004022825.1 Mesorhizobium sp. M7A.F.Ca.CA.004.04.2.1 | reverse complement strand
ATGCCCGGACGCCGCATGCATTGGCTGGGCGCAAAACGCGCCCGCCCGGTCGCCAATGCCGGGGATACGATGTTTGCCGGTGTCGAACGGGGAGCGGTCGTCGATGCGTTGCGCTCCGACGGGCTGTTCTCAGGCCTGGTCCTGCCGCCTGATATCCATGAAGAGATCGCCGACTTCGCCGGGCGCACGCCTTGCTTCGGCAATTTCGACCGCCGTCTCGAATTCATGCCGGGGGAACATGCCGAGGCCGAGAAACGCCTTGGCCGCTCGCTGCTCAGCGGGCATTTTTTCGAGCGCATCCTCGACTGCCCGGCGGCGCTTGCCATCCAGCGCGATCCGCTGCTTCTGGATATTGCCGCGCACTATCTCGGCGGCCAGGCAAAACTGATCACGACGCGCGTCTGGTGGAGTTTTCCAACCGGTGCGGCTTCGGACGCCGACAAGAACCTCGCCTCGCTCGGCAAGTATCATTTCGACCTCGATGATTGGCGCATGCTGAAATTCTTCTTCTACCTCAAGCCGGTCGACGCCGACACC
>NZ_RZPH01001722.1:0-538 GCF_004022825.1 Mesorhizobium sp. M7A.F.Ca.CA.004.04.2.1 | reverse complement strand
CAGGGCGCTGTTCGCCGTCCGCGAGGCCGCGGCACGCGACGTCCTGGCCTACTGGCTGGCCTTGGCGCTGGTCGTGGCGGTGACCGGCGGCATCTATTGGCTGCTGCGCAATCGCCTCGGGCTGGCGCTGGCGGCGGTGCGCGACAATGTCGACGCGGCGCAATCGGTCGGCGTCGATACCGGCCGGCTCAGATGGGCGGTCTTTCTGATCGCCGCGGCCGCCACCGGGCTGATCGGCGCGCTGATCTTTCTGCAGACGGCCCGCATCTCGCCGGGAGCGGCCTTTGCCGTCACCGACTGGACCGCCAACGTCATCTTCATAGTCGTCATCGGCGGCATCGGCACCATCGAGGGGCCGATCCTCGGTGTGCTGGTCTTCTTTGCGCTGCGCTCGGCGTTGGCCGACTACGGCAGCTGGTACTTGATGACGCTCGGCCTCATCGCCGTCGTCGTAATGCTTTTTGCACCAAAGGGGCTGTGGGGCCTGATCGCGTCCCGCAAGGGCCTGCACCTGTTTCCGGTTCGCCGCAGGCTGACC
>NZ_RZPH01001721.1:0-539 GCF_004022825.1 Mesorhizobium sp. M7A.F.Ca.CA.004.04.2.1 | reverse complement strand
CCCGTCTCGATCGTCCGCAAGGACATCATTCCGCTGATGCGGAAGGATCCCGATTATCTCAAGGACAGCCACATCCGCCTGTTCGCGCCGGATGGCAGCGAAGTCGATCCGATGAATGTGGACTGGTCGACCGACGACGCCGCCAAGTACCGTTTCCGCCAGGATCCCGGCTCGGAAAACGCCATGGCCTCGGTGAAGATCAATTTCCCGAGCCCTGACGGCGTCTACATGCACGATACGCCGCAGCAGAGCCTGTTCGGCAAGATGTTGCGTTTCGATTCCTCGGGCTGCGTGCGCGTGCAGAATGTGCGCGACCTCGTCACCTGGATCCTGCGCGACACGCCCGGCTGGGACCGCCAGCATTTCGAGGCGGCGATCAAGACCGGTGAAAACACGCCGATCCAGGTCACCAATCCGGTGCCGGTCCACTTCCTCTATCTCTCGGCCTGGTCGACCGGTCCGGGCGTCGTGCAGTTCCGCGACGACGTCTACGCGCTTGACGGCAACAACGAGCTGCAGATCACGTCTGCGCTATAAAC
>NZ_RZPH01000171.1:0-8187 GCF_004022825.1 Mesorhizobium sp. M7A.F.Ca.CA.004.04.2.1 | reverse complement strand
GTGCCGACATCGTAGCCCCTGGCTTCCAGCTTGGTCTGCAGCGCCTTCATCTGCTCGTTGTTGAGGCCGGTCTCGGGATTGCGCGGATCGAACTGTTTTTCTCCCGCCAACCTGGCGGCGAGGTTGGCCGCGGTCAGCGCATAGGTGAAGGACTGGTTCCACTCGAGATAGACGTCGAAATTGTCATAAGCTAGGAAGGCGGGCCCCTTACGGCCCATCGGCAGCGCCAAGCCTGCCTTGAGGCCGTTGTCGACCAGCGGCGCGCCGCTGGGGTAGGTGACGCCCCATTGCGCCCACTGCGACAGCGGCAGCTTGTTGGTGCGACCGGTCTGGTCCCACGGCATGTCTTCGGGCACGCGGACTTCCTGGATCCAGGGCTGGTCGCGTTTCCAGCCGCGCGACAGCACTTTGTTGGCGGTGGTCATGATCACATCGGGCACGCTGCCGCGCAGGTCGATCTTGCCGTCGCCGTCGCCGTCGACGCCGCGTGCCAGATAATCTGAGGGCAGGATCTGCGTCTGGCCGATCTCGCCGGCCCAGGCGCCCCTGACATCGGCCGGCAGCACGCCGCGATCGATCAATTGCAGAAGCGGTATCAACTGAGGCCGAAACAGTTGCGGGCGGCGGCAATCATGCGACAGCGTCACCAGGGCGCTCAGCGTGTGGAAGTCGCCCTGCACGGCGCCGAAATCGGTCTCCAGCGCCCAGAAGGCGGCGATGATCGGCGCCTGAACGCCGAACTGCTGGTCGGCGCGGGCGAAGACATCCGCGTATTTCTTCATGTTCGCCGCACCTTGCTTCAGGCGATAGGCCGAGATCATGCGGTTGGAAAACTCGACAAAGGTTTGGGTGAAGACGCCCTGGGCGCGGTCGCGTGCCAACACCTTGTCGTCGAAGGTTGCCGCTTCAAGGGCGTCGAGACCGGCAGTGCCGACGCCGGCCGCCTTGGCTTCCGCGGCGACGCCCTGCTTCCACGTCTCGAAGTCGCCGCCGCATTCCTGCGCCATCGCCGGCAAGGCCGTGGCACACAGGGTCAGCGCAGCCGCGAGGACTTTGGAACGCAGTCGCATCAGCTTCCTCTCGAAACGAATAGCGGGCAGTTGTTGTGCTCCCCCGGAGGCCCAACGCCCTGAATTGCCGGCGGTTGCACTTTTCACCGCTGGCTGTGTCGAAAAGCAGGCGGCAGGCCCGGTGTCAACGGTTCTTGTGCCGCAGCCCCTTATTCCGCCGGCTTCTCTGCCGTTGCACCGGTGTCAACAGTGTTCTGCGGAGCTTCTTATCTCGGACGGACTCGCTGCCGTTGCACCGGTTCAACGGAAGCTCTGCTGGAGTGATTTGATCCATGGCGGTGCTGCCGTTGAACCGGTGTCAACGGGTGTTCTGCCGCAGCCACTTGTTCCAGGTGGCTTCACTGCCGTTGAAGACGTTGATGTCGGCCTTGCCGGTCATGCCCGGAATGATCCCGGTTCCTGTGTACTGCCAGAATGTGAAGGGGTGGCTGCCGTATTTCTCACGTGGATGGCCGGCGACAGAACGCAGCCAGTACGGATAGCCGCGAAACCCCGCCAGGCCGTTGTCGTCGAAGAAGTCGACCGAGGTGTAGATGATCGGCTTCTTGCCGTAGTGGCGTTCGACGATCTCGAGGAAGGTGGTCATCTCCGCGCGCACCGTGGCGGCGTCGGGACGCAGCCTGCAGGTCGGCGATTGTGGGTTCCATTCCATGTCGAGGACCGGCGGCATCGCCGAGCGATCGACGGGGACGTTGCGGATGAACCAGCGCGCCTGCACGGCAGCCGGGGTGCAGAAATAGTAGAAGTGATAGGCGGCGCGGGGAACGCCCGCAGCTTTGGTCCGGGTCCAATGCTCGTTGAAGTATTCATCGAAGCGATCGCCGCCCTCGGTCGCCTTGATGAAGGCGAAGGAGATGCCGCTGGCCTTGGCCGCCGGCCAGTCGACCGAGGTCTGGTATTTGGAAACATCGGTGCCGTGGACGGCATAGTTCCACGGCGCGCCGCTCTCCCATTCATGCGGCTTGGAATCGGCAAAGCGCGGCGCCCGGACAGTGACCGTCGGGCTGCTCGACGCCGACGGCGACAGTGGCGAGAGATCGTCTACTGTCGAGCACGCGCCAAGCAGCGCTAGCATAATGAGGCCCGCAAGACGGCGCATCGCAATTCCCGAGCCGGATTCAGCCGGTCGCTGATGGGTCTATACCTGATGGCCGGCTTGTGATTGGGCCCCCTCCGAGCGATCGCCCCACAGCATCGCTCAGCATATCCTGTGATCGCCGATCATGGTTGATAATCCGTTGATGGCGCTCGACAAGCATTGTGATTTGCGGAAGCAATGGCGGCAAATCGATGACATAAGGGCTCGCGCAGGGCCCGGAGGAAATAAATGCGGATCGTCGTCAAGATCGTCAGATGGCTGCTTGGTCTGATCGTGCTGGCGGTCGCCGCGCTGTTTGCGTGGCTATACATCGCGCCGCCCGAATTGATCCGCGTCGGTTCCGGCTATTCGGCCAAGATCGTCTGCTCGAATGTCTTCATCGCCGGCCGGGACGCCAATGAGGTGCTGGCCGTCGACGTGCAGGCGCCCGGGCATCCCCTGCTGCGGTTAATGCGTGTTTCGGTGGACAAGAACAGGGGAACGGTGTCTGCCGGCCTGTTCGGGTTCCTCGGCAAGAGCGTCGCTGTCGCCCGCGACGGGCTTGGCTGCGCTTCGGTTCCGGACGGCGATGTCGGCAAGGCGCGACGGACTGTGATCCAGGCGGAGCCGTCGGCGGCCACCATGGGCGACCTGTGGCCGGAAGGCGAGCGGGTTGAGGCATCGCAGGATCCGGTTGTTGCCAAGCTGCTGGACGATGCGGCGCTGACCGGCACCGGCATGCGGGCGGTGGTGGTGGTCAAGAATGGCCGCGTCGTCGCCGAGCGCTACGGCGCGGGCTTTTCCGCCAAGACGCCGCTGCTCGGCTGGTCGATGACGAAGACGGTGAATGCCGCCATCGTCGGTACGTTGGTCAAGGACGGCAAGATGGCTTTCGACGACAAAAACCTGTTTGCGCCGTGGAAGGCGGACGGCCGCGCCGCCATCAGCCTTGCCGAGATGATGGCGATGTCGAGCGGGCTGGAGTTCAACGAGGATTATGGCGACGTCGCCGACGTCACGCGCATGCTCTATCTCGAACCTGACATGGCGGGCTTTGCCGAATCAAAGCCGCTGGCGGCCGAGGTCGGCAAGGTGTTTTCCTATTCGAGCGGTACGGCGGTGATGCTGTCGCGGCTCTGGCAGCACGCGATCGGCGACAAGGCCAAGGCGCTGACATGGCCGCGCACGGCCCTGTTCGAGCCGCTTGGCATGCATAGCGCGGTGCTAGAGACCGACGAGCAGGGCACTTTCGTCGGCTCGTCCTATCTCTACGCAACCGCGCATGACTGGGCGCGCTTCGGCCAGTTCCTGCTGCAGGGCGGGGTGTGGAACGGCAACCAGATCCTGGCAACCGGTTTCGTCGACTGGATGCGCGAGCCGGCATCCGCCTCGAAGGTCTACGGCAAGGGTCAGTTGTGGATCGAGGCCCCGGGCGATGAGGAAAACCCCGGCGCCGGCGTCGCGGCAGGCCTGCCCAAGGACACGTATTGGATGGAAGGCCATGACGGGCAGACGGTTGCCATCATCCCTTCGGAGCAGTTGGTGGTGGTGCGGCTGGGGCTGACGCCTGCCAAACTCGGCTACCGGCCGCAGACGATGGTGGGGGCGCTGATCAAGGCGCTGCATTAGCGCGGCGCAAACTCTTTGCTATGCAGCTGTCGCCAATGGCTTGGCGCGGTCAACTCGCGCCCGCTCGTCGGGCGAGTTCATGACCTGCCAAAGATCGCTGCGGCGCTGGACGTTCAACCAGAAGTCCGGGCTGTTGCCGAACACCCGCGCCAGAATAAGCGCGGTCGCCGCCGTGACGTTGCGGCGGTCGTTGCACAATTCGTTCACATGCTTGCGCTGGACCCCCATCGCCTCGGCCAAAGCCGCCTGCGTCAGGCCAAGCGGCTGCATGAATTCTTCCGTGAGAATTTCGCCAACCGTTGCCGGCTTGCGTGCGGTCATCAACATGTTCTCACCTCATCTATAGCTGTGGTCGTCGAGATAGATGTCCGACGCCTCACCGCGGCCGCCGTCCCAGCGGAAGATCAGCCGCCATTGCTTGTTGACGCGTATTGAATGGAAGCCTTCGAGAATGCCGCGCAGCTTCTCGAAATGATTGCTGGGCGGCACACGCAAATCCTGATCGATCATCGCGTCGTCAATCATCTGGAGCTTGCGGAACAAACGGCTTTCGAGATCGGACGGAATGTTGCGAGAATGGGTGTCTTCCACGAAGAAGGCCCGCAGCCATTCATCCCTGAAGCCGATGATCACCACATGCTTCCATGCATGTGAGATAGTGTACCGCTCTCGGGGTCATAAGGCAACGTTGATCCAACGGATCGTGGCTGCTTCGCCTTTATGTGCCTTTCCCACGGCAATATTCAGGAAGTGATCTTGATAACCGCCAGCCAGGCATAGCCGCGATAAAGCGTGCGGAAACGGAAGCTTGCACCGGTTCGCCGCGATTCTGATTCCAGCACCTCGCGCAACGATTCACGCGGCGTGACGTGGAACTTTTTCAGCCAGCCGCGCAGCAGCGCCCGGAACCAGCCAGGCAGGCCTTCCTGCTGGCCGAAATCGACGATGTGCAGCGAACCGTTCGGCGACAGGGCGGCAAGCGCTGCCGATACTGTTTTTTCCCAGCCGGGGATCATCGACAGTGAATAGGACACGAAGACACGGTCGAAGCGTTCGACACCGAAGAGTGCACGGGCATCGAAATCGGTGGCATCGCCCCTTGCCAGCACGACGCGGCCGGACAGGCCCTCGCGATCGATCGCCTTTCCGGCCGTTTCCAGCATTTCGGCCGAGATATCGAGGCCGTAGAAGCGGGCATCGGGATAGCGGCGGGCAGCCAGGATGATGTTGCGGCCGGTGCCGCAGCCGAGTTCCAGCACGGTACCGCCGGCGGGCACATCGAGCCCCGCGATCAGCCGGTCGCGGCCGAGAAGATAGTATTTGCGTGTCAGGTCGTAGATGTGGCGCTGCCAGCGGTAGACGCCGTCCATCAGTTCGGCATGGTTGGCCTTGAATTCGGGGCTGGCCGGCAACTCGCTGGTGCTCATGCGGCGCGCTTCACGTAGAGATGGAAGCCGCCATAGATGGCCGAGCGATCGCGGGCCGAAAATTCGCGCGAAGCTTGGTCCTGATAATCCCACTGGTCAAGCAGCGAGCTGGAGACACGGCCCGGCAACAGGCTGGGCTCGGCGGCGGTGCGGAAGATGACGCGGGCGCCTGCGGAAGCGGTGCGGGTGATTTCCGTCCACAGTGCGTTGAGCTGATCGTCGGTCATCCAGTCCTGCGCGTCGAGCAGGACGAATCGATCAACGGAGCCTGCATCCTTGCCGGCGAGGAATTCGATCAGATTGGCATGGTGGATGGCGACGCGGTCGACATTGCCGCGGATGGTCTCGTAATTCTGTTTTTCGAGATAGGCGGGCAGGGCGGCCTCGCCGGGGTTCGGATAGCGCCGGGCGAAGGCCTGCCAGGCGAAATAGTTGTTCTCCAGTGGAAAATCGCAAGCGAGTTTTTCCAGCCGGGCTTTCAGCACGCTGGCCATGGTGCCGTCGCCCGACGTGATCAGCGAATCATACTGCGCCGGTGGAATGCCGAGGCCGAACAGCGAAGCCTTGCGCGACGTCGCCCATCTCAAAAGCTTCTTGTCGAAGACCGGCGCCAGCTCCTCGTTGAAGAATCGGCGCTGCTCGCCGATGTTCCTGGCCTGCATGATGCCGGAGGGGTCGACGCCGAAGAATTTTCCCGTGCGGTGGCCCATGGCGATGAACAGGCCGAGCAGGCCGGTCTGGTAGAAATTGCGGTCGAACACAGTGATGCGCCTGATGCCGCGCCAGTTGCGGCGCTCCCAGTAGTGACGGCTGACAGGATCGAGATGCGGCGCGATGAAACGGTCATACGCTTTCGAATTGTGGCTGGTGTCGGCGGCGCCGAAGAAGCGGAACAGGTCGCCCTGCGATGGCAAATGGCGCACCGCCTCCAGCTTCATGCGGTTCAGCGCGATGTGCGCGGTGTTGAGGTCGACGGCGTCGACCCGGGCCGGCGAGCGCGTGAGGTAGGCCAGAATGTTGCAGCCGCCCGAGGCGATGGTGACGACGCGGTGGCCCTGGCCAAGCTGCATCGCCTCCATGTCGACATCGGGGTCTTCCCAGATCTGCGGATAGACGAGGCCGGAGAACAGGAAGGCGAACAGCCGCTCCGAAATGCCGGCCTTCGACAGCGGGCGGTTCTGGTAGACGGCCTTTCCAACTTCCTTGCCGCGGCGAAAAACCAGATCTGCGGAAACGTCCGTCATGGCAAGATGATTCCCCATTTGCTTTGCCGCAAGCGGGTAGCCTAGGGTCATGACAAGCCGGTGACAGCCTGTTGACGCCTCCTGACAGAGGTGGCGCGTAAAATCAGTTGATACCGCCGCGCAACTTCATCTGGCATCAACTTGCGCACTATCGAAGCCCATGATACCGCCGCGAACACACCCCTTACTGCGAACCAGTTGCACGTGCGTCATCCTCTCCAAGTGTGAAGCCCCATTGATACGGAGTGAGGCCGATTGGCACCTTGCTGTAGGAAGGCATTGAGGGGACGATGCCGGGCTTGAGTGACTGGTATCCATCGAGATAACCGTCGTTGAAGGTCTTGCTCGGGTAGGCAGGAATGTTCTTCACGATGGACATGGCGACTTCTCCTCAGAATATTGCGGACATGCGCCCGCCTCTGGCTCGCCATGTCCGCGCCCGGCAAGCATTCGTCATTGCCCTCCGAACCCGCCCGGCGTCGGCGTCGTCAGGATGACGGCGTCTCCTGCCTGCAGCACTGTCTGGTCGCAGGCTTTCAGCATGTCGATTGTGCCGTCCTTGCGGCGGACTTTGGTCGAGCCGACCTCGCCATCGCCGCCCCCATCCAGCCCTTGCGGCGGCCGGTTGCGATGCGAGGACAGGATGGCGCATTCCATCTTTTCGAGGAAGCGGATGGTGCGCTTGGTGCCGTCGCCGGCGTTCCATTTGCCCTTGCCGCCGGAATTTTCCCGAATGTGGAAATCCTCGAGCAGTACGGGAAAGCGCAGTTCCAGCACTTCGGGATCGGTGAGGCGCGAATTGGTCATGTGGGTGTGGACGCCTGAGGTGCCGGCAAAGCCGCGGCCCGAGTTCATCTGGCCGGCCGGCGAGCCGGAACAGATCGTCTCATAGTACTGGTAGATCTTGTTGCCGAAGGTCAGGTTGTTCATCGTGCCTTGCGCGTTGGCCATGGCGCCCATGGCGCCGAACAGCGCGTTGGTGACATGCTGCGAGGTCTCGACATTGCCGGCGACGACCGCGGCGGGGTAGGCGGGTTTCAGCATGCAGCCATCGGGAATGATGATGTTGATTGGCCGCAGGCACCCGGCATTCATCGGGATCATGTCCTCGACCATGACGCGGAAGGCATAGAGCACGGCGGCTCGGGCGACCGGTTCCGGCGCGTTGAAATTATTCTTCATCACCGGCGAGGTGCCGGTGAAGTCGACGGTCGCCTCGCGCTTTTGCCGGTCGACCGTGATCTTCACCTTGATGATTTGGCCGGTGTCGGTCGGGTACTCATACTCAGAACTGTCGGGCAGCCGCTCCAGCACGCGGCGCACGCTTTCGGCGGCATTGTCCTGGACATGGCCCATATAGGCCTCGACGACATCGAGGCCGAAATGCGTGACCATCTTGCGCAGTTCCGCGACGCCCTTCTCGTTGGCGGCGATCTGCGCCTTGAGGTCGGCGATGTTCTGGTGCGGATTGCGGGCCGGATAGCGGTGGTCGGTGAGCAGCGTTTCCAGCTCCTTCTCGCGGAATTTTCCGCGATCGACGATGCGGAAATTGTCGAACAGCACGCCTTCCTCGTCGACCGTGGTGGCGAGCGGCGTCATCGAGCCGGGTGCGGTGCCGCCAATATCGGCATGGTGGCCGCGCGAGGCGGCCCAGAACAGGATTTCCTCCCCCCTTGAGGGGGAGGTGCCGCCGACGGCGGCGGAGGGGGTCGGATCGACCGGGTTCGACGCTCTTGCGG
>NZ_RZPH01001720.1:0-540 GCF_004022825.1 Mesorhizobium sp. M7A.F.Ca.CA.004.04.2.1 | reverse complement strand
GGTCAGACACACGCCTGTGCTGGCCGGCGTCAACGGCACCGACCCGTTCGTCATCATGCCGCTGCTGCTGGCAGAGCTGAAGACCATGGGCTTTTCCGGCGTGCAGAACTTTCCCACCATCGGCCTGTTCGACGGCAGCATGCGGCAAAGCTTCGAGGAAACCGGCATGGGCTTCGGGCTCGAGGTCGACATGATCGCCGAGGCGCACAAGCTCGATCTCTTGACCACGCCCTATGTCTTCAACCCCGACGAGGCCCGCGCCATGACAAAAGCCGGCGCCGACATCGTCGTCGCCCATATGGGTGTGACGACAGGCGGCTCGATCGGCGCCACCTCGGCCAAGTCGCTCGACGACTGCATCGTCGAGATCGATGCCATCGCCGACGCCGCGCGCTCGGTGCGCAAGGACGTCATCCTGCTTTGCCATGGCGGGCCGATCTCGATGCCCGACGACGCCCGCTACATCCTCTCCCATGCCAAGGGCCTGCACGGCTTCTATGGCGCCAGCTCGATGGAACGGCTGCCGGCGGAAGCCGCGAT
>NZ_RZPH01001719.1:0-541 GCF_004022825.1 Mesorhizobium sp. M7A.F.Ca.CA.004.04.2.1 | reverse complement strand
ATGCCGGCCTCATAGTCGTTGCGGCGGACATATTCGGCATAGGCCGCGTCGAGCACCAGAAGCACGTGCCTGGGCAGGCCGGCATGCAGCCGGCGCACCTCCTGGAACGGCACATAGGTGCCGGTCGGGTTGTTGGGATTGGCGAGGAACACGATCTTGGTGCGCGGCGTGACCGCGGCCAGGATGGCGTCGATGTCGGCGCGCTCATCTGTTTCCTTGATCGTCACCGGAACGGCACCCGCCGACTGGATGTAGATCTTGTAGACCATGAAGGCGTGTTCGGTGATGACGGCCTCGTCGCCGGGCGCCAGATAGGTCTGCGCCAGCAGGCCGAGAATCTCGTCGGAACCGTTGGAACATATGATGTTCTGAGGGTTGAGGCCATGCACCTCGGCGATCGCTTCGCGCAGCCGCCTGGCGGTGCCGTCGGGATAGATGTCGAGCTTGCCGGCAATCTCGCGCGCGGCTTCGATCGCTTTCGGCGAGGGCCCTAGCGGATTCTCGTTTGATGACAGCTTGTGGGCCTTGGCGACGCCGGCGG
>NZ_RZPH01001718.1:0-542 GCF_004022825.1 Mesorhizobium sp. M7A.F.Ca.CA.004.04.2.1 | reverse complement strand
AAGTATGGCCGGGAATGTATTCGCCGGCCACGACGCCCGGCATCGAACGGACGGCGCCGGCGAAGAAGCGGTAGCAGTCGACGATCGCCGGGATTTCGTCATTGAGCACAGCGTTGATCGGCTTGCCGCAATTGAGCGCCTCGAGCGTGGCGAACTCCTTCGCGTCGGCTTCGATGCGGTCGGCGATCTTCAGCAAATAGCCGGAGCGTTGCGCCGGCGTGGTGCGCGACCACAAGACGAACGCCTGTTCGGCGGCGGTGACCGCCGCCTCGATCTGCGCCTGGCTGGCCTCGGGCAGGTTGAGGATGGTCGCCCCGGTCTTTGGATTGAGGATCGGCTCCTCGGTCTCGGTGCCCTTCTCGAATTTCGAGCCGATCAGCATCTGGGTGTCCATTGGATTCTCCCTTAACAGGAGCGAGTAGCGAGTAGCTGAAAGCGAGCAGGGTTGACCGTCGATGATCCCTATTCGCTGTTCGCTACTCCCTATTCGCTGTTTTTCATTTCCCACTTCCGGCGATCTGGTCGCCGTCACGGGTGAGGTA
>NZ_RZPH01001717.1:0-542 GCF_004022825.1 Mesorhizobium sp. M7A.F.Ca.CA.004.04.2.1 | reverse complement strand
GTCTTGCCGCAGCCGGAAGGACCGACAATCGCCGTGCGGCTGCCGCTGGCGACGTTCAGGTCGACGCCGGCAAGGGCGGCCACCGGGCCGTACTGCTTGTGCAAGCCACCGATTTCGAGAAAGCTCATCGTCCGGCCATCCGTTTCGACTGGACATAGAGCAGCCAGGTCAAGGGCAGCGACATCGCCACCATGATGAAGGCGTAAGGTGCCGCGGAGGCATAATCAATCTCGCCGCTGTAGGACCAGAACGCCATCGCCAGCGTGCGGGTGCCGTTCGGCGCCAGCATCTGGGTGGCGGTCAGTTCGTTCATGATGCCGAGCGCCACCAGCGCCATGCCGGCCGCGGCACCCGGCGCCGACAGGCGGATCGTCGTCGACCACAGCGCCTGCAGCGGCGGGCGGCCGAGGCTGGAAGCGGCGCGTTCGAGCTCGACCGGTGCCTGCGCGATCGACGCCCGCCGGCTGACCAGCGCGCGGGGCAGGAACATCAGCGCATAGGCCACCAGGATGGGGAACAGGGGCTGATAGAGCGGCAGCGCG
>NZ_RZPH01001716.1:0-542 GCF_004022825.1 Mesorhizobium sp. M7A.F.Ca.CA.004.04.2.1 | reverse complement strand
CGCCATAGTCGATCATGGGCGGTCTCTATGCAGCTTCGAAGCCAGCTCGAGCGTCCATGTATCCTGACGGACTGGGCTCGCTTTTCATCATCGTTTTTCGCCAAGCTTCCTGCTCGGCATTTATCAGAGCCAATTCCCAAACACAGGCAACAACAGATCTCTTTACCGTATCCATCGGTTCGGCGGCGGAATACAGCTTCCGATAGATATGCTGACAAAGCACCGAACCTTGTATCCACCAGTGAACCGAGATGGAAACACCCAGCTCGCCAGGATGAATAATCACAAAGCCCATGCCATTGTCGTCACCCTCGTCCACCACACGCGGCAGAACCTCCTGTCGCACGAATGACTGTGCCAGGGTCACCATGGGTCCGTCGACCTTCTTGTTGTCTGCGACGAGGCCATAGACTTTGAGCTTGAGACCGCCAATGTCCCATTGGCCCAAATTCAAAACACCACGTGGATGGTAGATCTCGATTGTTTCAGAATTCACTGGGCTCACTCCAATTCAGCCATTCGCGCACGACGCTGCAGCAGAC
>NZ_RZPH01001715.1:0-543 GCF_004022825.1 Mesorhizobium sp. M7A.F.Ca.CA.004.04.2.1 | reverse complement strand
TCCGGCTTGCCAATGACAGCCCGTTCGGGCTCGGCGCCTCTGTCTTCACCACCGATCTGGCCGAAGCCCACGAGGCGGCTGAACGGCTCGAAGCCGGAATGGTCTGGGTCAACAACCCGCTGATCGACAATGATGCCCTGCCCTTCGGCGGCTGGAAGGCCTCGGGCCTCGGCCGCGAGCTCGGACGCCAGGGGCTCGACGCCTTCCGCCGCTCCAAAATGGTGATCATCGACCACAAGCCTGCAATCCAGGAATGGTGGTATCCGTACCCCGACAGCTGGTTCCGCGAGACCGGTGGCCGCAAGCACGTCTGAGTGTTTCGAACCTCGCCAGCTCCGGATAGCCAGCTCGGTGGCTATCCTGGGATAGCCAGTCCATGGCCGGGAAAAAGCGATGCCGCCGGGCGAAACCCGGCGGCATCTTTCTTCGATTGGCTACTGCCGTTTCAACGGCAAGTCGTTACGGCGTCGTTTCTGCTTCCATCGCGGCGGCCGTCTGGTCGATCTTGTCGGCAAGGACGCCCTGAGCCCAGGACGTGACCGC
>NZ_RZPH01001714.1:0-544 GCF_004022825.1 Mesorhizobium sp. M7A.F.Ca.CA.004.04.2.1 | reverse complement strand
TTTCATCGTCGGTCGCCTTTCAAGCCGTGCGCCGCAGCGCCGTCACCTCGATCTCGATCTTCATTTCCGATCTGTTGAGCTGGCAGACGATCATCGTCGCCGCCGGCCTGATGTCGCCGAACGTCTCGCCGAGGATCGGGAAGACCACGTCCACGAAGGCCTGGTCAGTGATGTAGTAATGCGCCCGCACCACGTCGGCCATCTCGAAGCCGCCGTCCTGAAGCGCCTTGCCGATCGTCGCCAGGCAATTGCGCGTCTGCGCCTCCACCGTCTCCGGCATCGTCATCGTCGCATAGTCGTAGCCGGTCGTACCGGACACGAAACACCAGTCGCCCTGCACCACTGCACGCGAATAGCCGGCGGTCTTTTCGAAGGGCGAACCGGTGGAGATGAGTGTGCGCATGGGGCCTCGCAGGATTTGGTGGCCATTTTGCAGGGAAGACGCCTGTCCGACCATGGGCCAACATGGTTGGATTGGCGGTGCAAACCTTCGATGCCAGCGGGGGTGTGAAGGATCGCGGCGGACAATTCTTTTCCGCAGCAC
>NZ_RZPH01001713.1:0-547 GCF_004022825.1 Mesorhizobium sp. M7A.F.Ca.CA.004.04.2.1 | reverse complement strand
GTCAACGCGTGGCCACCCTTTGCGGCAATGTCCTCAGCCGGGAACTGCAAAGTGCCGACTATACGGTCAAATGGGTGCCAACCATTACGCTGGACAAAGGCAATGTTCTCAATCCTCCGCAGGCCGCCTTCAGCACCAGAAACGCCTGGTACAACCTAAATTTCCGATGCGAAGTCGACGCCGATGCGACGAGGGTCCTGTCCTTCAACTTCCGTGTGGGCTCATTGGTGCCGCCTGGCGAATGGGCCAGCCGTGGATTCACAAAGTATCGTCTAAACTAGGCCGGCACACCAAACCTAGCCAATTGCCGGCTAACTTCTTGCCAGTCGGCGCAGACGAAATCGGCACCGGCAGCTGTCAGCCGCGCGGCGTGCTCGGCATAGGTATGGCCGCCACCGGTGTAGCCGATCGCCGTCATGCCTGCGGCGACCGCGCCCTGGATGCCGAAGGGCGAGTCTTCGATGACGATGCAGTCAACGGGATTGGCGCCGATCTTGTCCGCCGCGAAGAGGAAGATGTCCGGCGCGGGCTTGCCGTTCTTTACCAT
>NZ_RZPH01001712.1:0-550 GCF_004022825.1 Mesorhizobium sp. M7A.F.Ca.CA.004.04.2.1 | reverse complement strand
AGCATGACGAGGCCGAAATCGCCATGATGGGCATCGGCCGCAAGTTTCAGAAGCCGACCGTGTTCGAAAGCCACACGATCGAGGAAAACCTGATGTTGGCGCTGAAGGGACCGCGCTCGATCTTCCCGGCGCTGTTCCATCGCCGCTCGACCGCCGAGACGCGGCAGATCGATGACATTCTCGGCATCATCCGGCTTGGCGACAAGCGTGACGAATTGGCGGCCAATCTGAGCCATGGACAAAAGCAGTGGCTCGAGATCGGCATGCTCCTGGCGCAGGACCCGAAACTGCTTCTGGTCGACGAACCGGTCGCCGGCATGACCGATGCCGAGACCGAGGAGACCGCGCGGCTGCTCAAGGATATCGCCCGCGACCATTCGGTCATCGTCGTCGAGCATGACATGCATTTCGTGCGCGAGCTCGGCGTCAAGGTCACCTGCCTGCATGAGGGCTCGGTGCTCTCGGAAGGCACACTCGATTTCGTGTCGGCCGACGAGCGTGTCGTCGAAGTCTATCTGGGGAGATGAGCATGGTCTGGCGGGTGCAGTTC
>NZ_RZPH01001711.1:0-550 GCF_004022825.1 Mesorhizobium sp. M7A.F.Ca.CA.004.04.2.1 | reverse complement strand
CCTTCGCCCGCCGGTCTTTCACGCGACGGCGTGAAGGGCGCGATCTCCATGAGGTCCTCGGGCGCCGAGCGGCTGGCGCGGCACTGGCGCACGAAGGCAGCGGCCACCTGTTCGGCGCCATGTCTGGCGAGCAGCGCGTCGATGAAACCGCGTTCGTCGTCCTTCACCGGCTCGTCGAAAACCGGGTCGGCCAGGATGCGCTCGTCGTCGCGCCGCATCACGTCGTCGGCCGAGGGCGGGCTCGCCCATGTTGCCTTGAGGCCGGCGTTCTGCAGCAGCCGCTCGGTGCGCTTGCGGGCGCTGTTGGGCACGATCAGCGCGCTGACGCCCTTGCGCCCGGCGCGGCCGGTGCGGCCGCTGCGGTGAAGCAGCGTTTCCGGATTGGTCGGCAGATCGGCATGGATGACCAGCTCCAGATTGGGCAGATCGATGCCGCGCGCCGCGACATCGGTGGCGATGCAGACTTTTGCGCGGCCGTCGCGCATTGCCTGCAAGGCATGGCTGCGCTCGTTCTGGCTGAGCTCGCCCGAAAGCGCCACGACGGAGAAGT
>NZ_RZPH01000170.1:0-8234 GCF_004022825.1 Mesorhizobium sp. M7A.F.Ca.CA.004.04.2.1 | reverse complement strand
CCTTCGGCGCCACCAGCGTCCGCGTCGGTTCGGCGATCTTCGGCAGCCGATAGTTCCGATGCACAGACCGGTCTCTAGTCGCTAAATTCCAACATATTCGATTGGCTGCAGGCCACCACACCTTCGTCATCCTAGGGCGGAGCGACGCGAAGCGGAGCGCAGACCCTAGGATCCATGCCGTGACGACAAGGAAAATGCAGCGGTGCAGAATTCTGTTCCGCTGCATTCTTCGGCAGATGTCGCGGCATGGATCCTCGGGTCTGCGCTGCGTCGCTGCGCTCCTTGCTCCGCCCGTGGATGACGACGAGAGAGATGTTTAGGCCAATCCCCGAGGTTTGCGATCTGCCGCCGAAAGAGGCTATAGATTCTCGCTGCCAATAGCTTCCAACCCATGTCGAGGAACTAGCGAACACATCTGTTCGAGCGGAAACCCTGCCATGCTTCAACGGCATCTGGTATATGACTAGCGAAGCCATCTAGCGAGTAGTGCCCTTGAACTGGCATCTTAAGGACGCGAAGAACAATCTGGCGAAACTCGTACGGCAGGCGCGGGAACAAGGGCCACAAACCATCACGGTGCGCGGAAAGCCAACTGCTGTCGTACTCTCCCCCGAGGACTACGACCGACTGGTCGGCGCAACACCTTCGCTTGCGGAATATCTTCTCTCAGGTCCCGTGTGGGATGACGACTTCGTCGAGGAGGTCAATCGCCGCCCGAAGACGAAGATCCGAGTTATAGACTTATAATCCGCATACTCATGCGAACCTCGTTCGGTGAATGCAGCGGGCGCTTTTCTGATGGCGGCATTAGATGCGGTGAGGGGTTATAGGCCAACTCGGCGGGCTCGTTGAGCCAGCAATTGGAAACGAAACGTACCGTTCCTATTTGCTTTGCGTCATCACAAACTCTCTGGAGCCGCCACCATGCGCTACAACCAGCTTGGAAATACGGGGATGTTCGTCTCCGAACTGTGCCTCGGCACCATGACCTTCGGCGCCGCCGGTCAGAATGCCCAATGGGGCCTGATCGCCAGCCTCGACCAGAAGGGTGTCAACGAGATCGTTGCCCATTCGCTCGCCGCCGGCGTGAATTTCTTCGATACGGCCGACGTCTACTCCTTTGGCGAATCCGAACGGCTGCTCGGCCAGTCGCTCAGGGATCTCGGTGTGAACAGGCAGAACGTGGTCATCGCCACCAAGGCGCATGGCGCCATGGGCGAAGGCTCCAACCAGCGCGGCTCGTCACGCGGCCACATCATGGACTCGGTCGATGCCAGCTTAGAGCGGCTGCAGCTCGACCATATCGATCTTTACCAGCTGCACGGCACCGACACCGTGACGCCGATCGACGAAACGCTGCGGGCGCTCGACGATCTCGTTGCCAGCGGCAAGGTTCGCTATGTCGGCGTCTCCAACTGGGCGGCATGGCGCATCGCCAAGGCGCTCGGCATCGCCGAGCGCAAGGGCTTTGCCCGTTTCGAGACCGTCCAGTCCTATTATTCGATCGCCGGCCGCGACCTCGAGCGCGAGATCGTGCCGCTGCTCAACGAAGAGAAGCTCGGCCTGATGGTGTGGTCGCCGATGGCCGGTGGCCTGCTCTCCGGCAAGTACGGCCCCGGCGCGCCCGGCAATGGCGAAGGCCGCCGCGCGTCCTTCAACTTCCCGCCGGTCAACGAAGACCGCGCCTGGGCCGCGGTGGCCGTCATGCGCGAAATCGCCAAAAAGCATGATGTCAGCGTCGCCACGGTGGCGCTCGGCTATGTCCTGGCCAAGCCCTTCGTGATGAGCGTCATCATCGGCGCCAGCCGCATGGAGCAGCTGGAGCAGAACCTTGCCGCGACTGAAGTGAAGCTCGACACCGACGATCTGCTTCGTCTCGACGAGGTCAGCGCCCTGCCGTCCGAATATCCCGGCTGGATGCTGGAGCGCCAGGCAGTGGGCCGCCGCCCGGCGCCGTTCACGCCGAAAGCATAAATACAGCCCACGCTGACATCCCGGGAGCCGTGGCTCCGGAGATGTCAGCTCAGCCGGACGCTCTCTCCGAGAAAATCGAGAAAGGCACGCACCCGCGCCGGCAGATGCCGGCCCTGGCCGACATAGACGGCGTGGGTCGGCTCCTCGTCGCCCGGATTGAATGCCTCCAGCAGCGACACCAGCCGGCCGGCCGCCATGTCTTCCGCCACATGCCAGCGCGCCAGCCGGGCGATGCCTGCGCCCGCCAGCGCCATCAGCCGCATCGCCTCACCATCGCTGACCAGCGTGTTGCCGGTGATGGGAACCATGATGGCGCGGCCGTCCGCGTCGAGGAACGGCCAGCCATCGAGATGCCTGACGAAGCCGAAGCCCATGCGGTTATTCCTGTCGAGATCGGCTGGCGTCAGCGGCGTGCCCTGCGTTTCGAGGTAGGAAGGTGCTGCAACGACCACCACAGGGCTTTGCCCCAGCTTGCGCGCCACCAGCCGTGACTCACTCAGCGGCCCGGCACGGATAGCGACATCGGCGCGTTCCGCCATCAGGTCGATGACGCTGTCGGTCAGCACCAGATCGACCGAAATCTCGGGGTAGCGTTCGAGGAAGCGTGGCAGAAGCGGGATCAGCCGGTGTACCCCGAAGGGCACGTAGCTGTTGACGCGCAACCGTCCGCGCGGTGAAGCACCCGCCGCCGCCTCCTGCTCGGCCGCCGCCATGTCGGCGAGGATGCGCAGGCCGCTCTCGTAGAACGCGGTACCTTCCGGCGTCAGTTGCAGCTTTCGCGTCGAGCGGCTGACCAGCCGCGCGCCAAGCCGGGCCTCCAGCCGCGCGATCAGCTTGCTCACCGCCGACGGTGTCATGCGCAACGCGCGTGCCGCGGAGGAAAAACTGCCTTCCTCGACGACGCGCACGAACACTTCGATCTCGCCGGAGCGATTGATATCGGGCCTGGCCATTTGTGAATCTATTTCACAGAAAATGTGCCCAAGGCAAGTCTGGTTCACAATGCAGGGAAGCACGATCTCAGGGGTCGGGGCGCGGGACGGCGCTCTTCGCCATCGAAGTGGAAACCGCCATGCCTCTTGCTCTTTACGCGCTTGCCGCCGGTGCCTTCGGCATCGGCGTCACCGAATTCGTCATCATGGGTCTGCTGCTCGATGTCAGCAAGGATCTCGGCGTTTCGATCACGGCCGCCGGCCAGCTCATTTCGGGCTATGCGCTCGGCGTCGTCATCGGCGCGCCCCTGCTGACCATCGCCACCGGCAACTGGCCACGCAAGACCGTGCTTCTGGCACTGATGGCGATCTTCACGCTTGGCAATCTCGCCTGTGCGCTGGCCCCCGATTACTGGACGCTGATGGGCGCCCGCATTATCACCGCCTTCGCCCACGGCACATTCTTTGGCGTCGGCTCTGTCGTCGCCACCGGGCTGGTCGCACCCAACAGACAAGCCTCGGCGATCGCGCTGATGTTCACCGGTCTGACCATCGCCAACATCCTCGGCGTGCCCTTCGGCACCTGGCTCGGCCAGGCCTTCGGCTGGCGAGCGACCTTCTGGGCGGTGACATTGGTCGGCGTGGCGGCCTTCGCCGTCATCCTGGCTCTGGTGCCACGCAGCCGGACGGCGCCCGAAAAGAGCGATCTGCGCGCCGATCTCGCCGTGCTGCGCCGCACGCCCGTCCTGCTCGGCCTCGCCACCACGGTGCTCGGCTATGCCGGCGTCTTCGCCGTCTTCACCTATATCGCACCACTGCTGACCGAGATCAGCGGCTTCAAGGAAGCGGCCGTGTCGCCGATCCTGCTCGTCTTCGGCGGCGGTCTCATCGCCGGCAATTTGCTTGGCGGCAAGGTCGCCGACCGCTGGCTGGTGCCGGCCGTGCTGGGCAGTCTCGTGGTGCTGGCCCTGGTGCTCGCCACCATGAGCTTCGCCATCCACAGCCAGGTCATGGCCGTCATCTATGTCGGCCTGCTCGGTGCCGCCGCCTTCGCCACAGTGGCGCCGCTGCAGATGTGGGTGCTGGACAAGGCGCAAGGTGCCGGCCAGAGCCTCGCCTCGTCCTTCAACATCGCCGCCTTCAATCTCGGCAATGCGGCAGGCGCCTGGCTTGGTGGTGCGGTGATTGCCCATGGCCTTGGCCTGGGCTCCCTTACCTGGGTCGCCGCCCTGCTGCCGCTCGCGGCACTCGGTGTGGCGGGGCTGGCGCTGCGTCTCGATCGCACCGCCACGCTCGGCGAGCCTGCCTCCATCCGGTCGTGACCGTCCTCTGCAAACCCGCTTCCCACACCCTTCATTCCACAGGAGTAAAAAGATGGACTACCGACGTCTCGGTGCATCGGGCCTGAAAGTGCCCGCACTCTCATTCGGCGCGGGAACCTTTGGCGGCTCCGGCCCGCTGTTCGGCGCCTGGGGCAACAGCGACGCCAGGGAGGCGCGGCGGCTGATCGACATTTGCCTGGAGGCCGGCGTCAATTTGTTCGACACCGCCGACGTCTATTCGAACGGCGCCTCGGAAGAGGTGCTTGGCGAAGCCATAAAAGGCCGCCGCGATGCCGTCCTGATATCGACCAAGACCGCGCTGCCGATGGGCGACGGACCGGCTGACTATGGCTCTTCCCGGTCGCGGTTGATCAAGTCGGTGGACGCCGCGCTGAAGCGCCTCGGCACTGACTATATCGACCTGTTGCAACTGCACGCTTTCGATGCCGGGACGCCGATCGAGGAGGTCTTGTCGACGCTGGACGAACTCGTGCGCGCCGGCAAACTGCGCTATGTCGGCGTCTCCAATTTCTCCGGCTGGCAAGTGATGAAGTCGCTGGCGCAAGCCGACAAGCACGGTTATCCGCGCTATGTCGCGCACCAGGTCTACTACTCGCTGGTCGGCCGCGACTACGAATGGGAGCTGATGCCGCTCGGCCTCGACCAGGGCGTTGGCGCGCTCGTGTGGAGCCCGCTTGGCTGGGGCCGCCTGACCGGCAAGATCCGCCGTGGCCAGCCCTTGCCGGAAAAGAGCCGGCTGCACGACACGGCAAGCTTCGGACCGCCGGTCGAGGACGAGCATCTCTATCGGGTGATGGATGCGCTCGATGCGGTGGCGCAGGAAACCGGCAAGACCGTGCCGCAGATCGCCATCAACTGGCTCCTGCAGCGCCCGACCGTGTCGTCGGTCATCATTGGCGCCCGCAACGAGGAACAGCTTCGCCAGAACCTCGGCGCCGTCGGCTGGACCTTGACGCCGGAGCAGATCGGGAAACTCGACGCCGCAAGCGAAGTCACCGCGCCCTACCCGTACTTCCCGTATCGGCGGCAGGAAGGCTTTGCCCGGCTGAACCCGCCGGCTGTTTGATTAAGTCACAGTCTTACGTTCCGGGGCCGCCATAGAGACATTTGGGGGTAGCCGAAGCCCCTCAACTTCGTCATCCACGGGCGGAGCAGCCGCGAAGCGGCGTCGCGAAGACCCGAGGATCCATGCCGCGACCTTGGCCGTAAAGTGCAGCGGAGCAGAATTCTGCACCGTTGTGACGCTTCGGAGTCCCGGCATGGATCCTCGGGTCTGCGCCGCGTCGCTTCGCTCCTTGCTTCGCCCGTGGATGACGACGCGATAGGCGTTTGCGCCAACCACTAATGGTCGACAAAATGCCTGCCTACTGCTCTCAGTGCAGCACGAACTCCCCATCCACCTTGCGCCACTCATTCGGCGCGATCAGCTTCTGGTGGGTGTAGCTGATCGAATGCAGCGGCCCGTCCAGCTTGGCCTTCCAGAATTCGATGAACTTGATCAGCACCGGAAACTTCGGCGCCAGATCGTAGTCCTGCCAGATGAAGCTCTGCAGCAGATGCGGGTGATCGGGAAAGTGATAGAGAATCTTGGCCGTGGTCAAGCCATAGCCTTTGAGCATCAGGTCCATTTCGGCATGGTCGCGCATTACGGTCCCCAGGTTGATTCGCCTGTCCTCCCATGGCTGATTGTGCGCGCCGCTGATTAATCGTCTATTGATTTTTTCTTCATCTGAACCGGCTTTAGCATGCGAAAACATGCAGTTAGCAGCGCACTTGGCCGAGTGCTGACAGCCTCGGGGAAGCCCCCTGCGGCATCCCGCCGCGCGAATCCAACGTCTAATGTTGCCGTAACGGCGGAACTGGTAATAATGCCGCCGAATTCGCGGCCCTGTCGCCGCGATCCCGCCGGCATTTCAAGCCGGCGATTGGTTCGGGAGGAAAGTCAGGAATGTCCGAGGTTCATGTCCATCGCGTCCAGCCGGCGTGGAAGAAAAACGCGCTGATCGACAATGACACCTACCTGAAATGGTATGCCGACAGCGTCAAGAACCCGGACAAATTCTGGGGCAAGCACGGCAAGCGCATCGACTGGTTCAAGCCCTTCAGCAAGGTCAAGAACACCTCCTTCGACGGCAAGGTCTCGATCAAATGGTTCGAGGACGGACTGACCAACGTTTCCTACAACTGCATCGACCGGCACCTGAAGAAGCGCGGCAACCAGACCGCCATTATCTGGGAAGGCGACAATCCCTACGATGACAAGAAGGTCACCTATAACGAGCTCTACGAGCATGTCTGCCGGCTCGCCAATGTGATGAAGAAACACGGCGTCAAGAAAGGTGATCGCGTTACCATCTACATGCCGATGATCCCGGAAGCCGCCTATGCGATGCTGGCCTGCACGCGTATCGGCGCCGTCCATTCGATCGTCTTCGGCGGTTTCTCGCCGGATGCGCTGGCCGGCCGCATCGACGACTGCAAGTCGACCTTCGTCATCACGGCTGATGAAGGCCTGCGCGGCGGCAAGCCCATCCCTTTGAAGGAAAACACCGACAAGGCGATCGAGATCGCCGCGAAAGCCGGAACGAAAGTCGAAAAGGTGGTGGTCGTGCGCCGCACCGGCGGCAAGACCGGCTGGGTTTCAGGCCGCGACGTCTGGTACCACGACGAGGTCGCGACGGTGAAAGCCGAATGCAAGCCCGAGAAGATGAAGGCCGAGGACCCGCTGTTCATCCTCTACACATCGGGTTCGACCGGCAAGCCGAAGGGCGTGCTGCACACCACCGCCGGCTATCTCGTCTACGTCTCGATGACCCACCAATATGTCTTCGATTACCATGACGGCGACATCTACTGGTGCACCGCCGATGTCGGCTGGGTCACCGGCCACAGCTACATCGTCTACGGCCCGCTCGCCAACGGCGCCACCACGCTGATGTTCGAAGGCGTGCCGAATTATCCGTCGCAGTCGCGCTTCTGGGAAGTCATCGACAAGCACAAGGTCAACATCTTCTACACCGCGCCGACGGCGCTGCGCGCGCTGATGGGCGCCGGCGACGCGCATGTCGCCAAGACATCGCGCAAGTCGCTGCGCGTACTGGGTTCGGTCGGCGAACCGATCAATCCGGAAGCCTGGGAGTGGTATTTCAACATCGTCGGCAACGGCAAGGTGCCGATCGTCGACACCTGGTGGCAGACCGAGACCGGCGGCATCCTGATCACGCCGCTGCCCGGCGCCACCGACCTCAAGGCGGGATCGGCGACGCGGCCTTTCTTCGGCGTCAAGCCGCAGCTGGTCGACGGCGAGGGCAAGGTGCTGGAAGGTGCGGCCGACGGCAATCTGTGCATCACCGATTCCTGGCCGGGCCAGATGCGCACCGTCTATGGCGACCACGACCGCTTCGTGCAGACCTATTTTTCGACCTACAAGGGCAAGTATTTCACCGGTGACGGCTGCCGCCGTGACGCCGACGGCTATTACTGGATCACCGGCCGCGTCGACGACGTCATCAACGTCTCCGGCCATCGCATGGGCACGGCCGAGGTCGAATCCGCACTGGTCAGCCACGACAAGGTTTCGGAAGCCGCCGTCGTCGGCTATCCGCACGACATCAAGGGACAGGGCATCTACTGCTACGTCACGCTGATGGCCGGCGAGCAGCCGAGCGAGGAGCTGCGCAAGGAGCTGGTCGCCCATGTCCGCAAGGAGATCGGCGCCATCGCTTCGCCCGACAAGCTCCAGTTCGCGCCCGGCCTGCCGAAGACGCGTTCCGGCAAGATCATGCGCCGCATCCTGCGCAAGATTGCCGAGGACGATTTTTCAGCGCTCGGCGATACTTCGACGCTCGCCGATCCGGCCGTCGTCGATGATTTGGTCGCCAACCGGCAAAACAAGAAGAGCTGATGCAGGCAGCGCTTGGCACTGTCAGTGAGCTTTGGCGCTATCCGGCGAGTTCGCTTGCCGGCGAGCGCCGGGAGACAATCT
>NZ_RZPH01001710.1:0-550 GCF_004022825.1 Mesorhizobium sp. M7A.F.Ca.CA.004.04.2.1 | reverse complement strand
CCGGCTCTTCCAGGCCCGCGATCATGCGCAGCGTCGTCGTCTTGCCGGCGCCGGTCTCGCCGAGCAGCACGAAGAACTCGCCGTCGGCAATGTCGAGATTGAGCCCGGTCAATGCGGTGTGGTTGCCGAAAGTCTTCGAGATGTTCTTGAGCTGGATATGGGCCATGTCTATCGTCCCGATCTCTTTTTCGAGGGTGTCTGCCCTCCGCTATAGCTCCGGGCGTTCGATTGTTCGAAAGGCCAAGTCATTGGCCTTTCGTGTCCTTCGGCCATCACAATCTCACTCCCAGCGACTTGCCGCTTGCCGTGTCGAAGAAATGCGCTTGGGCCGGATCGATCCTGGCGAACACCTTCTGGCCGGGACCGGCGACGAAGCCGCTCTTGGTGCGTGCGCGCAGCATCTTTGAGCCGACCTTGAGATCGACAATGTCGAAGGAGCCAAGCGGCTCGACGATCTGCGTCTCGACCGGCAAAAACCCCTCCGTCGCCTCGCGGCGGATGAGAACGCCTTCCGGCCGGATGCCGAGCGCGAGCTGGCCGCCTGCATGGC
>NZ_RZPH01001709.1:0-554 GCF_004022825.1 Mesorhizobium sp. M7A.F.Ca.CA.004.04.2.1 | reverse complement strand
CATCCATACTTCTTATAGCGATCGCTTCGTCGATCTCATCGCAGAGGGTTTCGATTGCGCGATCCGGGGCGCCTACCTTCAGGATTCCAACCTGATCGCGAAGCGCGTCGGGCCTATCCATGGAAAGCTTGTCGCGAGCCCGGATTACATCAAAGCGCACGCGTCACCCGAGACTCCGGACGAACTCGTCACCCATCAGGCCCTCATGCAGGGAACGGAAGCCTGGCAGTTCATGGATGGCGACAAGATTGTTACGGTCCAGCCGCAGGGCAGGTTCAAGGCCGACAGCGCCACGGCGCTTGCCGCGGCGGCGGCGGCGGGTCTCGGCATCGCCTGGCTCCCCGATTGCATTACACATGAACATGTGGCCTCCGGCGCGCTGGTCCCGATCATGACACGCTATCCGGTACCTCCGGGAGCTGCGTATGTCGTACGCCCGCCGGGGCAGCATCCTACGCGGAAAGTGCGCGTGCTCACCGACATGCTGATTGAGTATTTCAAACGCAACCCGGATCTTTGGGGTCTTGACGGCTAGGACACGAACGGTTCGAAGC
>NZ_RZPH01001708.1:0-555 GCF_004022825.1 Mesorhizobium sp. M7A.F.Ca.CA.004.04.2.1 | reverse complement strand
GCGACCCTGCCGGTCGACGCTTCCTTCGTGGCTTTGACGAGTTCGGCCTGCATGCGCATCTGCTGGGAGCGCATGGCATTGGAGATTGCGGCCGAGGAGACTGAAGTCATGGAATTATCCCACCGCGTTGAGCAAGGCCGTCAGCATGTCGTCGACGGTTTTCATCATCCGGGCCGATGCCTGGTAGGTGTGTTCGAGGTCGAGCAGCAACGACATTTCCTGGTCGACATTGACCCCGGTCGCGTTGGACAGCGCTTCGGCGCTGCGCGATGCCAGTGCTTCCTTGGCATCGGAGGCGGTCGAAGCCTGCTGGCGCACGCCCTCGAACCAGCCGATCGAACTGGCGGCGTAGTCGGATACGCTGGAGGTTGCCGAAACGCCGGCGGCGGGGTCGAAAGTCATCGGCTGGTCGAGCCGGTCGCCATAGGCGACCAGAAGGGTGGAATAGGACGCGCCGCCGCCCGTGTTGGCGACATAGGCCGCACCATTGGCGCCGCCGTCGCGCAGCAGCGTCGGGTTGCCGCCGGTGCTCGGGTCCATCGCTGCATTGACGCC
>NZ_RZPH01001707.1:0-557 GCF_004022825.1 Mesorhizobium sp. M7A.F.Ca.CA.004.04.2.1 | reverse complement strand
GCAACGTGGCCGTGGTCGCAATATCTCTCACGATAATCTCTCCGAATTCCAAGTCGTGAGAGAAACGCTCCTGAGATAACGAGGTTCCATTAGCTTGCGCGATAATACCAGCCAGCGGCGTTTATTGCTTCGGCGGCTGGGGCGGCACTTCACCCGGCTTGATCACCGGCGTCTTGCCTTCCTCGGGGGCCGGCGCCGCCATGCCCTGGTCGCCCGTCGGGGGCGGTTTCAGCACGCCGCCGCAATCGTTGAGCTTCGCGGTCAAATTGCCGTCATCGGCCTGCTGTCCAGGCTGCTGTTTTGCCCCTTGCTCGGTCTGAGCCCTGCATTTGTCGGCCTGTGCCTGGCTGTCGTTCTGCTGCTGGGCCGCGGCCGGCACTGCCAGCGCCAGCATGAGGCCGATTGGCATGATGGCGAGAATTCTCATCACTGCCTCCTTCTTTCTTGCACGGTCGCCCGCGGCGACCTTCCCTTCACAGGGACAACGTCTGTCGACGAAAAAGGTTGGCCGCGTCGCCGGGCGGCATTGCAACCAAACCCGTTCGCCGGCCGTTGCG
>NZ_RZPH01001706.1:0-558 GCF_004022825.1 Mesorhizobium sp. M7A.F.Ca.CA.004.04.2.1 | reverse complement strand
GGCCAAAGCGCTCCGCGCCCTCAAGCAGGGTCGGCGCCAGAGCGAGGCCGAAGGCCACCGTCTTGCCGGAGCCTGTCTGCGCCGAAACCAGCGCATCGGCCTCGCCGAGTTCCGGCGCCACAACCGCCTTCTGGACGGGCGTCAGCTCGGAATAGCCGCGTTTTTCCAGCGCCCTTGCCAGCGCGGGAACGAGTGCATCGAAGTTGGACATCTTACTCTTTCGGAATTCGGATTCTTATATGCCCAGCAATGGGCCTGTCTTCGGCGGGCGTCGGGACGCTCCATGAGCCGGATGGTCATGCCGTTCGTACTTCGTGCCGCCGCCATTGTACAGGGCAACAGGACGCTCATCGCAATTGACTCTTGACGCAAACCGCGTAAAAGCCCGCTTTGAACGGGATCGTTTTTCGATGCGCGGCCTTTTGATGGCTCTTCTTGCATTCGATGCCCCCAGCCTCAATGCACATCATTGGGCCGGGCGCGTCGGCGCGTCCCCTCGTTCCAGCAAAACTATGGCCAAAACCACCACCAAAACGGTGTGACTCCCTTGGCCTAACC
>NZ_RZPH01001705.1:0-564 GCF_004022825.1 Mesorhizobium sp. M7A.F.Ca.CA.004.04.2.1 | reverse complement strand
CCATCCAGCTCTCGTCGAGCATATATGTGGCGGAAATCGAAAAATCGGCGCGCTTCAAACCGGCACCGGCATCATAGCGCGCCAGCCCCGAGCGAGCCGATTGTTCGGGCGTGACACCAAAATAGGCCTGCATGTAATTTTCGTCGGCGAAGACGGCGGACGCGCTGGCGCCGATCATCAACGATTGAGACAGAGGCCGGGTCACCTCGATCCCCACCCTGCCCTCAAGGCCATCGCTGCCGCCGATGGTCTTGTCGAGTTGCGCGAATATTTCGGCCGGACCGAACTTCGCCGCTGCCTTCACGCCGACCGTCGCGCCCATGTCGACGTCCCCCAAGCCGCGCAGATGGTCGGAGTCGTCTTCCTTGCGGCCCATCTCGTAGCCAAGCCGAGCGCTGAACGCGAACGGTCCTTGTTCATAGACGGCGATGTTGGCACCTGTCGGGTCGATCGTCACCGTGTCGAGGAATGTCGCCGTGACGAAAGGCACCGGCATGATCTTGAACTCATTGCTGCCTTCGTATTTGGGGACGATGATGGCGCCGCCGCCGACCACGACATGCC
>NZ_RZPH01001704.1:0-566 GCF_004022825.1 Mesorhizobium sp. M7A.F.Ca.CA.004.04.2.1 | reverse complement strand
GCCTCCCACGCACCAAGATGAAGATATGTCGGCGAAATTTCTTGTCGATGTTGGGCGCCGGCGCGCAATTAGACGCAAGATTGAGCCGGGTTTGCTGGCAGATAGGGTGATTGGGGAAGCGCGAAGCGTAATCTCCCTCCTTGAGGGGGAGATGTCGCCGAAGGCGACAGAGGGGGTCGCCGCGCATGGAGCGCCAACTTCTTCTTTCGGCGCATAAAATGTCGCATCCAGTCGAACCGACCCCCTCTGGCCTGCCGGCCATCTCCCCCTCGAGGGGGAGATCACGCACACCCCGGTTCACCCCACGCCCGCATCATGCTAACCAACCCGGCATGGCACAGAAGAAAGCTTACGAGGTCGACGGCTGGCTCGCGAAGCCGGACCAGCGCATTTCGATCGTCCTGCTTTACGGCCCCGATCGCGGCCTCGTATCCGAGCGGGCGAAGGCATTTGCCGGCAAGACCGGCCTGCCGCTCGACGATCCCTTCTCGGTGGTCAGGCTCGAGGGTTCGGAGGTCGACCGCGACGAGGGCCGGCTGCTCGACGAAGCCCGCACCGTGCCGATG
>NZ_RZPH01001703.1:0-567 GCF_004022825.1 Mesorhizobium sp. M7A.F.Ca.CA.004.04.2.1 | reverse complement strand
TCCCAGCCCCTCGAACAGGATTGTCGACAGGTAACGCTCGGCGAAGGACGGGATGACCACCACAAGATTTTTGCCCTTGTTCTCCGGCCGCGAGCCGACGACGATGGCCGCCTGCAGGGCGGCGCCCGAAGAGATGCCGACCGGCACGCCTTCGAGGCGGGCGACGAGGCGGGCATTGGCCACGGAATCCTCGTTCGACACTTTGACGATCTCGTCATAGATCGTCGTGTCGAGGATTTTGGGCGCAAAGCCGGCGCCGATGCCCTGGATTTTGTGCGGGCCGGGCTGGCCGCCCGACAGAACAGGCGAGGAGTCCGGCTCGACGGCGACGACATGCACGGAGGGCTTGCGCTTCTTCAGCACCTGGCCGACGCCGGTGATGGTGCCGCCGGTGCCGATGCCGGCGACGAAGATGTCGACCTCGCCATGCGTATCGTTCCAGATTTCCTCGGCCGTCGTCGTGCGATGGATTTCTGGATTGGCCGGGTTCTCGAACTGCTGCGGGATGATCGCGTTGGGGATCGTCGCTGCCAGTTCGTCGGCCTTGGCGATGGCGCCCTTCATACC
>NZ_RZPH01001702.1:0-574 GCF_004022825.1 Mesorhizobium sp. M7A.F.Ca.CA.004.04.2.1 | reverse complement strand
GCGCTGGTCTGGTCGGTCTCGGTGCGCAGGATGTAAGAGCGGCCTGGCAGCAACGCATGCTCGTCGAACCAGACGATGTTGGCGGCGAACTGATCGGCGACCTGCGGCCGTGCGGCAGGCGAAACCAGCATGTTGCCGCGCGAGATTTCGACTTCGTCATCGAGGACGAGCGTGACGGCCTGGCCGGCGGCCGCCTGGGCGAGATCGCCGCCATACGAGACGATCCGCTTGACGCGCGAGGATTTGCCGGACTTGGCGACAACGACCTCGTCGCCGGGCGCAACCGAGCCGGAGGCGACCGTGCCGGCAAAGCCGCGAAAGTCGAGATTGGGACGGTTGACATACTGGACAGGGAAACGAAACGGCAGTTCGACCATCGCTTCGTCGACCGACACGGTTTCGAGATGCTCGATCAGCGTCGGACCGGAATACCATTCCATGCTTTCCGACCGGCGGCTGACATTGTCGCCATAACGGGCCGACATCGGGATCGGCACAATGGTCTGGAAGCCGAGATCGCGCGAGAATTGCCCGTAGTCTTCGACGATCCGGTCGAAAACCGCCTGATCGAAAT
>NZ_RZPH01001701.1:0-575 GCF_004022825.1 Mesorhizobium sp. M7A.F.Ca.CA.004.04.2.1 | reverse complement strand
CCGTAGCTCTTGGCAACGTAGTCGATCAAGCCTTCATCCAGCGGCCAGGAGTTCACCTTGCCTTCCCAGTCGTCGACGATCTTGTTGCCGAAGCGGTAGACCTCGGTCTGCTGGTAGGGAACGCGCGATGCCTTCCAGGCGTCACGGGCAGCGTTGAGGGGTTCCACCGATGGCGCGGCGAGCAGCGCGTCGACCGCCTTGTCGAGCGCCTGCGCGGTGGTCAACGAATCCTCGTATTTGGCGAGTGCGATGTCGGAATAGGTCTTGATGACCGCCTTTGCATCGGTTTCCGCCTTTGCCGGCAACACGAATACCGCCGCCGTCAGCAGGGCAGTGGCGCCGATCGCCGCAAGCCTGCTGCCATATCGTGCTGTCATAATCACTCTCCAGTTTCTCGGAAATTCTGTAAACGGCGCGCGCAGCAACCGGCGCCAGGCCATCTGTGGGCCATTGGGCGCAAGAGATGCCGCGCCATCGCGCGGTTCGCGGAAGAAAGACACCAAAATGCCTCCAATCGAAAGGGTTCAAGGCCCAGACATTAAAGGGATGCGCTGACGCGCGAGCCTCCATAAAGC
>NZ_RZPH01000016.1:0-18443 GCF_004022825.1 Mesorhizobium sp. M7A.F.Ca.CA.004.04.2.1 | reverse complement strand
CCGCCAGCGCGCGCACGAATTTCGAGGCCAGGCCGGGCAGGTCGGCATGGATGGCGTCGATAGCGCGCTGGTGCTTCGGTGACAGCAAGGTGACGGCGGACGCTATGCTGCCGGCGATTTTGCCGACCGAGACCATGGTGGGCTTGTTGATGGCCTCGTCATAGTGGGCAAGCGCGCGTTCGACGTCTTCGGCGACCATCTCGGCGAAGTCGTCCTGCTTGAGGCCCTGGAGCTGAAATCTGTTCATACATCTGTCTTCTGGGCCGCGCTCTCCTCCCACAGCTGCGGCCGGCTGTTGAATCTCTAGAGCGGAAAGCGGAAATCGCGACGGCAACGAATCCGGCCGCCCGACAGCATGCTGTCTAGCATTTCTTGACACCCCAACTGGCTGAGGGCGCACCGAAATGTCAGTCGCGGGACGCCCGGATTGCGTGTAGGTGCGATGTATGACAGCCGCGCGACGGTGAGGGGCGGAGGCGGCCTTCCCTTCTCCCCCTGTGGGAGAAGGTGGATTGGCGCGCAGCGCCAAGACGGTTGAGGGGTGTTGGACGGAGTACCGTCAGTGCCAAGCTGGAGCACCCCTCATCCGTCGCCTTCGGCGACACCTTCTCCCACAGGGGGAGAAGGGAAGAGCTTTCCCTACAGCAACCCCGCCTGCTCAGCCTCGCGGCGCAGATTCTGCCGTGGCCTGGGGCCGATCTGCTGGATCACCAAGCCGGCCGCCAGTGAGCCAAGGTCGCCGCAAGTCTGCAGGTCGCGGCCTTGCGTGTAGCCATGCAGGAAGCCGGCGGCATAGAGATCGCCGGCGCCCGTCGTGTCGACCAGTTCCTTGATGGCGGTCGCCTTGATCACCACGGTCTCGTCGCCGCGCACGATCACCGAGCCTTTTTCCGAGCGGGTCACGGCGGCGATCCGGCAATCCTTGCGGATCTGGGCCAGCGCCTCGTCGAACGACGATGTCTGGTAGAGCGACTTGATCTCGTGGCTGTTGGCAAAGACGATGTCGACCGTGCCCGAGCGCATCAGGTCGAGGAATTCGTCGCGGTAGCGGTCGACGCAGAACGAATCCGACAGTGTCATCGACACTTCTCGGCCTGCTGCGTGCGCCAGCTTCGCCGTCTGGCGGATTGCCTCCTTGGCGCGCGGCGGGTCCCACAGATAGCCTTCGAAATAGGTGACCTTGGCGCCGGACGCCTTGTCGGCTTCGACATCCTCAGGGCCAAGCTCGACGCAGGCGCCGAGATAGGTGTTCATCGAGCGCTCGCCGTCGGGGGTGACGAAGATCATCGAGCGCGCCGTCGGCGGCTCGCCCTTGAGCGGCGTGGTGTCGAAGGCGACGCCCTGTGCATGAATGTCGTGCGCGTAGATTTCGCCCAGCGCATCGTTGGAGACCTTGCCGAAGAAGGCCGCGCGGCCGCCAAAGCTGGCGACGCCGGCCGCCGTGTTGCCGGCACTGCCGCCGGACGCTTCGATCGCCGGACCCATGCGGCTGTAGAGCAGTTCGGCGCGTTGTGTGTCGATGAGGTTCATCGCGCCCTTGATGATGCCGTTGGTCTCGAGGAATTCCTCGTCGCACTGGGCGATGATGTCGACAATGGCATTGCCGATGCAAAGCACGTCATAATCCGGCATCAAAATCTCCGCCAAAACCCGAGCCGGCTTCTTGCCACGCCGGCCGGGCGTGGTCTCGCGAGTTGGAATGGGTTGCCGCATGCGCTTGATCCAGCCGCCCTCACGCAGCTGCCGGTCCGGCTTCACGCAGCAAATCGTCAGCTTTGTCCGTCTTCTCCCAAGTGAACTCAGGCTCTTCACGCCCGAAGTGTCCGTATGTCGCCGTCTTGCGGTATATCGGCCGTAAGAGATCAAGCATCTTGATGATGCCTTTCGGTCGGAGATTGAAAACCTCGAGAACAAGGCGCTCGATCCTTTTTTCCTCGATCCTTGCGGTTCCGAAGGTATTGACCATGACAGAAACCGGACTGGCCACGCCGATCGCGTAGGCAAGCTGAACCTCGCAGACCTCCGCAAGGCCGCTGGCAACGATGTTCTTCGCGACATACCGGGCGGCATAGGCCGCCGAGCGGTCAACCTTGGATGGGTCCTTGCCCGAAAAGGCACCGCCGCCGTGACGCCCGGTCCCACCGTAGGAATCGACGATGATCTTCCGTCCTGTGAGGCCGCAGTCGCCGGCAGGCCCACCGACCACGAACCGCCCTGTTGGGTTGACCAGAAATCTGATCCCCGAAGTATCCAGGTGGGCCGGCAGGACCGGTTTTATGATCTCCTCAATGACGCCTTCGCGGACCGTGGCTTGTGAGACCGCTTCGTCATGCTGCGTTGACAGGACTATGGTATCCAGCGCCACCGGGCGGAGCCCTTCGTAGCGTACCGACACTTGAGATTTCACGTCCGGACGCAGCCAGCCAAGCTGTCCCGCTTTGCGGACCTCGGCCTGTCTTTTCGTCAAATGGTGAGCGAGTTGGATCGGCAGGGGCATCAATGTATCCGTCTCGTTGCATGCGAATCCAAACATGATGCCCTGATCCCCTGCCCCTTGCCCGAGATCCTGCCCTCGTCCTTCATCAACGCCCTGGCTTATGTCGGGCGACTGCTCGGTGAGGGCCAGAACGACGGCGCAACGTCGACCATCAAAGCCAATCGCATCATCGTCGTAGCCAATATCGAGTATCGTATCGCGGGCGACTTGGCTGTAATCGATGTGGGCATGGCTGGTGATCTCGCCAGCCACAACGACCATCCCCGTCTTCACCAACACTTCACAGGCGACGCGCGCCTTCGGATCGGTGCGCAGGACCGCATCGAGAATGGCATCGGAGATGTTGTCTGCCATCTTATCGGGGTGTCCCGCGCCGACGGATTCGGAAGAGAACACGAACTGCCTGGTCATAAAAATGCCCTCGCTTCAAGTGCTGGAGTTAGTGAGGAGTTTCTGGATTGGGGTGGCTTATCGGTCGGGGATGCCGGGAACATCGAACGCAGTGCAGAAGTCGGCAACGTCTCTTCGTACGCTCGCATGAACTTCCTGGTCATCGGGCTGGCGGCAGACCGAGTCGATGAAAGCGGCGATCTGCACCATCTCCGTTTCGCGCATGCCCATGGACGTCACCGCTGGTGTCCCTAAGCGGATGCCGCTTGTCAGCGCCGGATGCCGCCGGTCGCCCGGGACCATATTGAAATTCGCAATGATGCCTGCACGCGATAAGCGCTCCGCATAGGCTTTGCCTGACAGCGACCGGTCCCGAAGATCAAGGATCAGCATGTGATTGTCAGTGCCCCCGGTGACGAGTTCATAACCTCGCTCCAGAAGTGCCTGGGCCAGAGCCTTGGCGTTGTGGACGATCTGCTGACCGTAGACACGAAAGGACGAGTTCGCTGCTTCCTGCAAAGCGACGGCAAGCGCGGCGATAGTATTCATGTGCGGTCCGCCTTGCAGAAGAGGGAACACGGCGCGGTCTATACGTTTGGCCAGATTGTGTTTGCTCTTCGGATGATGGAGGGGCTGATAACGGTCTTCATTCCTTGATAAAATGAAGCCACCCCGGGGACCGCGGATCGACTTGTGAGAGGTGCTGGTGACCACATCGCAATGGGACACGGGGTTCGGATGCACTCCTGCGACAACCAGGCCGCAGATGTGGGCGATGTCAGCCACCAGATACGAGTTCACCTCCGAAGCAATTTCGGCCATGGCCGCGTAGTCAAAAATACGCGGATAAGCAGTTCCGCCGACCCAAATTAGCTTCGGGCGTTCCCGCTTGGCGGTCTCGCGCAAGTGGTCATAGTCAATTTGCTGTGTCTTTTCGTGCAGCCTGTACGGGACGCGCTGATAATCGCTGCCGGAAAAATTGACGGACCAACCGTGAGTCAGATGGCCGCCTTCGGGTAAAGGCAAGCCCATGACTTTGTCACGGGGGCTCAAAAGCGCGCGATAGACAGCCTGGTTGGCTGGCGAGCCTGAATAAGGCTGGACGTTGGCGTGTTCACTGCCAAATAGCGCTTTCAGGCGCTCGATCGCGAGGGTCTCAAGCTCATCGACGATCTCGTTTCCGGCGTAGTAGCGCGCACCGGGGTATCCCTCGGCATACTTGTTGGTGAAAATCGACCCGGTCGCTTCCAACACCGCCGAGGAGGCAAAGTTCTCGGAGGCGATCAGTTTGAGAGTTGTCCGCTCCTGACGCTCCTGTCTTAGAAGCAGTTCGTGAACGCGGGAGTCGACGGCGGCTAAGTGAGGCCGCCCGTAAGTGTCGGGCTGCGCGATGGCGCCGCCGGCGGAGTTATCCATGGTAGTCGCGCTCCATTTGGACTGATCTATTTCACGATCAAGCAGGCGGTCCCTTCAACCGCGCGTCTTGTATTGCTTCCAGGCGTTGTAGGTCTCTTTTATGATGGCCATCATCGTGGGGCAGGAGATCGACCACCAATTGAGCCAGCCCGCCATCCTTGCCTCCTGCTTGCATATGGTACGAAGACTGCGGACGTTGTTCGTTGCAGCAAAGAAAGTTGGCTCTGACCAGCCGCCGAACGTGGCGTCGAACCTGCTCGCGAGGCAGACTGGTAATATCGGCCAGCTCGCCGACGGTTAGATCCGCATGCGCGCAAAGGCCCAGGATTCGAAGGCGATCAAGATGCGCTGCCGTCCTTAGGCGATTTACCAGTGTCAACATTGGTTGGCATCAACCCGGACGGGATGCAGCAAGCCGCTAGCCCTTCTATCCCCATCAATCCGCATGAGACCTCTCTCGTCATTTGCTGTAAATCCGCTGGTATGGATGCTAATGGAAGATAGATCACAGTCCTTTCTACGACTAAGACGCCAGATATTGGGGCTAATGTACCACCTGACAGGAGACTACACTCACGAACATTATGTGAATTTTTTTTAACGTTGCTGAGAATCAAGGGGGAGGTTTGGCGAATGTCTCGCCGTCGACTGTCGAATCCTGCCCGACGGGATTATAGGGTGCGTAGCCTGCTTGTCCTTTCCACATGACCAGCGACGATGGGGCGAAGGCGGCAGACATAGCTCTGGAGCATGCTGCGGTATCTTTGGCCTGAAGCCGAGGAAGGCGGACCGTGGCTTCCGCGCCGCTGCCGGGAGCCCGCGAACAGGCCAAGTGGATCAGCCGGGTGTTGCCGTCATAGAGCGTGAGACCCAAAGCTGGCCAGCCGCGCCCTGAGGCTGACGCACCGCTCAGCGTCCACCTTGCTCTCGAAGCCCATCGGCATAGCGCCGATAACGACTTGACCGCGTGCGTGTCGACGAGCGATCGGTGAGCGCAAGGATCGAGGGTGCAGTGCAGGATAATGCTGTTTTAAATCAGCGCTGTTTTCAGCCGACTGCCTTGAGCGTGGGCACAAGGATATAGGCCCAAGGCAGGAGATCATCGTCTGCTGTTCGGGAGGCCGCCCTGGGCGCGCGACAGCCGTTCCTTCGGCTGCGCCGCTCCGCCACCATCCGCGCCGTGCCTTCCGGAGACCATTCCCGCTACCGGCCGGCGCCCGTGAAAACCTCGACCCGGCGCACCGGCTCGAGATGGCTGGGCTCAGCGTAACTCTGAAGTCGTCATATACCGAAGCCTTCACAGACTTCGGACATCCCCCTCACAGTCCGATCCAGATGGCGTCAGGAACACCGCTTGCGTTGATGCGGATGAACCCCTGCTTGTGCCACAATGACCCTTATGTCAGCGCGCGAGCCAAAGCTTCCGCGCAAGGCGACGGCTAGGATAAGGCAATGCCGACGAAGGGCACATTGCTTGCCACACTCTGGAATGATGGCATGCTCGGAAGGCCTAGGCTTTGCTCAGGGCCGCCTGCAAGGCGCGCTTTGAGGTTATTCACATAGCCTTCTGCGTAGTCCTGCGCCGTCGAGACCGAAAGATCAATGCCTGCCGCCAAGGCCTCTTCCATCAGGTGCTTTACGAGCCCATTTCGAATGGCCAGCTTGACCTCGGGGCCTGCGATAAGGCCGATCGCCTGCGCGGCCATATTGAGGCCAGCTTCCTCCAGCGCTCGCTTCATATCGCCTCCATTAATGGCCGTACGCAGGAGATTGGCTGCTTGCGACTCAGCCTCGAGAACCATCGAGGCAAGATCGGCTACTTGTCCGAGGCCCGGAATGAAGCTGAGCAGTCCCACCGCCGTTGCCGCCAAGTCGAGCACTTTCGTCTCGATTTTGAGCACGGAGTCGACGACGTGCATGACGGCCCCGCCGTTCTTTTTGGCTGACTTAATGTCAGGCTGGTCCATCAGGCCCATCTTCATGTCCGCGACGGCATTCTGCTCTTCTGCGGTTTGGGCGCCGTGGGTGATTGGCTGCTGAACGTTGCGGTTCGCAGACGACATGTTTGTGCAAAAATGGGCAAAGTCTTTTTTGCTGATATTGCCGGAATCAACCGTATGCCCGCCGCCAAAGTCGAAGAATTTATGATGGGTCTTATAGCCCGTGATCGAATTGTTCAGGAGGCCAAACAAAAGAGGATCTGAAAGGAGCTGAGAGGCTGCTTCCCGCACTTTCGGATCAAGGCTCTTGTCGTCTTTCATTTTCGCCAGTTTGTCGCGAGTCAGAACACCGCTTCCAAAGAACGTGTCCTGATGGTCCTTGATCATCTCGACCGTATTCAGCTCAGTTTGCGTGAGGCTCATCGACGATGAGGCGACTTGCAGGAAATCCTCTTTGTGCATCTTCCCTTTCGAGCCACCGCACAACTGGTTCCAAGCATCGGGGTGATCGAGGAAATATTGCGCCGCCGCAATGACCTGGGGCGGAAATTTGCCGTTTTTCGATTCGCCGCCGACCATTTTCTTGAACTCATCCAGACTCAGGTCCTTGGACAGATTTTCGGAGTACCGGTAAAACTCCCGCAAGGCATCGCTCAAGGTCATGACCGAAGGCTGCAAACCTCCGCTGCCGTCGGATGGTATGTAGTTCTGCTCGTAGCTTCGCGCTTGGGCTTCCTGAAATGCAGCAACTTGTGGGTGGTGGTTTGAAAATCCGGCCAAGTCCTTGGCGTTGATCTTGCCTCCACAGCGGCCGTCGCCCTGCGAGCCAATCGCATAAAAAAGTCCCGAATCCTGCTGCAGTCCCTGGATCGCCGCTTTAAGATCCGGTGGCGTAGAGGGATCATTGGCTTTGTCGGTCAACGACTTCCAAGTAAGCGGGCATTGGTCCTTGTGACGGTTGAGTACCGCAACAATCTGCAACTCAGCCGTGGTCAGCGACCCACCGTTCCACGTGATTCCGGGGCTCGCCCTGGGAGCCGGCTCGATCTTCGGAGTGACGCCGAGCAGATGTTGGGCTTCAGTCGCCTTGGAGCGTTGCGATTGGTCCTCCTTGAGAGCCGCCCTCATATTTGGCGGCAGCTGATCCAGTGGGTGTTGCTCCAAGCCATTCAATGTCAAGACATCCGGTGCCAGATGGCCCAAAGGGTCCTGCCGCAATTTATCCATTGTCGAATCAAGATTCGACGCTGGCAGATCCCCTTGCGCGAAAGAGCCGGGCTTGTCTGCCAGCACACAAGTGGACAGCATCGCTTCGAAGCACGATGCACTTTGCTGATGCTGGGTCGCAAAATGGGAAACTTTCAGGCCCGGCCAACCCCTTGCGGACTGTAGCGAATTTGAGCGGTAGAAAGTTGAAAGATTACTGGCCGACATTATGCATCCTCAGACGTGACGTTGAAATCCCCACAAGAGACCCCGACAGAAGATCCCTTGCGTTTCACAAAATTCGACAATTCCAAGCGTCGGCAGGTCACGAATGCGCCTGCCCTGCCTTCAATTGCTGTGTTCCGGGCCGGCTCCAAGGTTCGGTCCAACACAATGGCCGGAGTCACCGCGAGAGCTGCCGGGACTCATCATGAGCGGATTAGCTTTCGAGAAACTGACGAGTTTGCGAAGAGTTCACAAAAGGGTAGCCGCAGTCATGTTCTTCAGAGCTGCGGGAAATCCTCAATGTTCATTTCTTGCCCAGCTCAGGCTTCCCGCCAACGCTATCCTGTTGTGGGATGTCAGAAGAATAAGAAGCATCCGGTCGTCCGTCGCGAACGACCGTAGTGGAGGAGCCGCGAAACAAGATCAGCACTGATTCCTTTGGCGTTGCCGCTATGTGAGTCTGCGCCTGCGCCTGCGCCACCAAGCCGTTAAAGGTCTGCTCCACGAGTGCGACGAAGCGCGGTGGACCGGAAACGAAGACGAGGCCATTGCCTGGCACGGGTTTGACCACATAGCGCTCGTCGGAGATATCAAGCTTGTCGAGAGCCCCCTTGAACGCATCGAAGCGAATCGACGTCATCAAAAGCATTCGAGTTTGCGACTCTTGTGCAGCAGACACATAGAGCACAAGGCCGTCATAGTACCATTGTAGACCGTAAAGGTTCGTCAAGCGGTCGAGGAACGCGCGCGGTGGCAAATCAGGCATACGTCCGCGAATTCGCCCCTTCACCGCAGGACTGATGTTGACCCTGATATTCAGGTTGTTGCCGAATTCCTGCAACGCTGCAGCGAGCTCCTGATCCAGAACCGTGTATCTATAGGGTGTCGCCGGAAGGGACAGCGGGACTGCATGCGCCGGGTGAATCCCGGTGGACAGAAAAAACCCGGCACAAAGAAGTCTCAAAACATGCAGGGTGACGGGTTGGATAAGCGTTCTCGGCATGTCGCACTGATAAACCAAACGCTGAAATCATCACAAGTGACTAAATTGCCGAAGAGATTTTAGATTGTCGAAATGACGCCGCCGTTAGTCAGCTTGTTGTCAGCTTGCCCCCCTAGGAGTGTTGCGCCGACACCGGGTGATGAATGGGCGGGGCTCGCCCGGTCAGAGAGAGCAACCGAGTCCTTACATGATGATGCCTGTCACGTCGATCTCTGCCACTCTAACGGCTGGCCTCCCCAGGGTCGGATCACCGTCGATTGTCGAGCAGGCCCAGTTTGAGCGCGCCTTAGGGCATGCAGCCGACTCGCTGAAAAACGATGCCGCCGCGGGGCCAGCGAGTGCGGCGCCAGTTGCTGCGGCGATGGATGTTCAGCGCGCGGCTGCGCCGACGAGCGGCATGGGCGATCGCGTGTTGCAGACGATTTCCTCCCTATATCCACACAACACTGTTTCCTTCCCCGCGCTCGACCATGACATAGCCCTTTCGAAGGGCGCTCTACCGGGACCGGCGCAGAAGCTTCCCGTTCCAGGTGAGGCGGGAACCGGAATCTCGGGCATTCCCCAACAAGGGCAAGACTTCGAAACGATGATGGCTGGTCTTCGGGATGTTTACAACGGCGTCACCCAGGTGGCGCTTATCTCCAAAGGCGTCAGCGGCGTCACATCATCCGTGAATAAACTTTTGAAGGAAGGCTGAACCGCGCGCATGATTGGCTTGGCCGAGGGCGAAATCATGCGTGGCCTGTCAGGGTGGCGGTCGGTTAGACTTGTCATGCTGCCAGTTCTCGTCGCCCTCACTGCTTGCAAAGCCGACCTCTACACGCAATTGCAAGAGCGTGAGGCAAATGAAATGCTCGCACTTCTTGAAGACAACGGGGTCGCCGCGATCCGGGTGGTCGCCAAGGATGGAACCAGCACGATCCAGGTTGACGAAAAGCTGCTCGCCTTCTCAATCAACCTTCTGAACGCCAAGGGGCTGCCGCGCCAATCCTTCAAGAACCTCGGTGAGATATTCCAAGGATCAGGCCTGATTGCCTCGCCGACCGAAGAGCGTGCCCGTTACGTGTATGCCCTGAGCGAAGAGTTGTCGCGGACGATCAGCGATATCGATGGCGTTTTTTCTGTACGTGTTCACGTCGTGCTGCCGCATAACGACCTTGTGCGAGCCGGTGCCACGCCATCCTCGGCCTCGGTGTTTATCAGGCACGACGCAAAAACAAATGTCGCGGCTCTGCTGCCAAAGATAAAGATGCTTGTAGCCGACAGCATCGAAGGCCTGTCCTACGATAAGGTGGAAGTGGTTTTGGTGCCGGTAGAACGGTCCGCACACGAGCAACGGCCCGATCCGACTGCTGTCTTGCCACAAGCATCACTACCTCTTCCTGCGCCACTTCTGGCGACCGTAACAGGTTTTGCCGCAGCCGTATTCGGCGTGGCCTGTTATCTCTTGATCGGCGTTGTTACGCGTCGGCGCAAGCAATCAACCGGCGTTTCCAAGGTCGAGGGGCGCCGGGATGCTTCTGCTGTCGAGGCCATTCGCAAAAGAATGCCTGCAATTGGACGTGGGTGACATCTCATTGCCAATGCCTATACAGACCGCCCGACCTGATGGTCCGCACTTTCCGGGCGCGAGCGAGCTTGCGGCTTCGGCCCATCCAACCCGTCTTGCGGCGCGTCTTGATCCAGCGTTATCGGCCGAAACGTTAGTGAAGTTGCAGAAGTGTTCCAGACTGCATCCAAGGCTGGCAGAATTGCTGGGCAACGATGACGTGGATCTGAACCACATCGGCTGCAGGCCGGACCTTCTACGCGGGCATGATCCATATCGAGCGGCCCTTCTTGCTGGTAGTATCTGGCATGCCCGTTCGCTGGTCGCGTTTGTCTCTCAGCCTGAGCTTGCCATCCTTGTTAAACGCATCGGCGTGGAGGCACACGCATTCGGAATCCGACACCTGCTGCATGCTGTTGACAAAAGACTGATCTCGGACCCAGAAAAACTCGCTCAGCAAATCGAATACGATGGACACGCATGTCTTGGGGCTTGGCTCCAGGACAGTTCAGCTACCGAGCGTAACCGCGTGCTTCTTCGATTGCCCGAGGGGACTGCCGCGGAGACTCCAGCACCTGAGCATTGGACCGCCGCCGGCCAATTGCTTTCACTTGTAGTAGCTCATTTTGAGACAGAGACCCCGGTGAAATGACAGTCGAACTTTCCGAGGGGCCAATAGCGCCGCAGATGCGTCCAGTCGGACCACTGATACCCGCGAGCGAGCTCGAAACCTGGCACAGCGCCGCGCAAGCCCTTGCCGCGGCAGAACGGCATCGGCAGCGCGTTCGAAACTGGGCACGCGCGGTTTACCAGCGGGCGTGGGCGCGCGGCCACATGGAGGGCTCGAATGCAGGCACCGAGGAGATGGCAGGGTTGATTGCGGAGACAATCTCCGAAATCGCGCGACGAAAGGCGGCTCTGGAGCAGGAATTGCCGCAGCTCGTGATGGAAATATTGAGCGATCTTATCGGCGCTTTCGATCCGGGCGAGCTATTGGTGAGGGCTGTTCGTCACGCCATAGAGTGTCAATACAGCGGCGCCGACGTTTGCCTTCATGTTTCTCCCATGCAAGTCGACATGCTTGCACGAGAGTTTGCTCGATGCGACGGCCAGGATGGTCGACCAAGGGTGCGGATCGAGCCCGACCCGACATTGTCGCCGCAACGCTGCGTGCTGTGGAGCGAGTACGGCAATGTTGACCTTGGACTTGACGCCCAGATGCGCGCGCTGCGCCTTGGTTTCGGGACGCTCTGTGAGAAAGGCGAGCTATGAGAAAGCCCGTCCCAGAACATAACGCTGACGCCGACACTCGAGCTCTCGTTCCAGCAATCTCGTCTTTGAGGGCTGCGGCCAAGCGAATTGACACGCGTGCGGTGCGCGGTCGGATCACGCGGGCTATCGGCACACTGGTTCATGCCGTCTTGCCAGACACTCGTATTGGGGAACTTTGCCTCCTAGAGGACCCGCGAACCGGGCTGTCGCTCGAGGCCGAGGTGATCGGCCTGTCGGGTGATGGTGTATTGCTGACACCGATCGGGGACTTGGTGGGCCTATCCAGCCGCGCAGAGGTCGTGGCCACTGGCCGAATGCGTGAGGTGCCCGTCGGCGGCGATTTGCTCGGTCGCGTGATCGACAGTCGTTGCCGCCCATTGGACGGCAAAGGCGAAATCAAGACCGTCGAAACTCGGCCCCTGCATGGCAGAGCCCCCAATCCGATGACGAGGCGCATGATTGAGCGGCCATTCCCGCTTGGGGTCCGTGTCCTCGATGGTCTGCTGACGTGCGGCGAGGGCCAGCGGATCGGGATTTATGGCGAGCCAGGTGGTGGCAAGTCGACGCTGTTGTCACAGATCGTAAAGGGTGCCGCCGCTGACGTCGTCATAGTGGCGCTCATAGGCGAACGTGGACGGGAAGTTCGTGAATTCATCGAAAGGAATCTTGGTGAAGAGGGCCTTCTCCGTACAGTCGTCGTGGTTGAAACATCCGACCGCTCGGCGGTAGAGCGTGCGCAATGCGCTCCGATGGCGACTGCGCTCGCGGAATATTTCCGAGATCAAGGCCTACGCGTTGCTCTCATGCTGGATTCGCTGACGCGCTTCTGCCGCGCTATGCGCGAAATAGGCCTTGCTGCGGGTGAGCCGCCGACGCGACGGGGCTTTCCTCCTTCCGTTTTTGGCATGCTGCCAGGCCTGCTCGAGCGCGCCGGCATGGGTGAGCGGGGCTCAATCACGGCCTTCTATACGGTGCTTGTAGAGGGTGATGGCACGGGTGATCCAATCGCCGAGGAATCGCGTGGTATTCTCGATGGCCATGTCATCCTCTCACGCGCTATTGCGGCGCGATCGCATTTCCCCGCTATTGATGTGCTGCAGAGTCGCAGCCGCGTCATGGATGCAGTCGTTTCGGGGACACATCGCAAGGCAGCATCCATTTTCCGCGAGCTCCTGTCGCGCTATGCCGAGACCGAGTTCTTGATCAATGTTGGCGAATACAAGCCAGGTGGAGATCCCCTGACTGACCGGGCTGTCGCGTCAATCGACGAACTGAGGGAGTTTCTGCGCCAGAGCGAAGATGACGCGTCAGATTTCGAGGAGACGGTCGCATGGATGTCGCGTCTGACCGCGTAAACTGGATTCAGTCTTCGAGGTTACGGCTTCTGAAGGAAATGCAAGAGCGTCGTGCCCTTGGCGAGCTGTCCAAGAAGGAAGCCCAGCGCGATGTGGCCGCCTCAGCCGTACAAAATGCCTCTAGGGAGCTTGCAATGATACAGCAACATTGTTCAAGAAAAGAAGCAGCGCTCTATCAGCATCTGATGTCACTCGACAACTTGTCTAGCGCAGCGCTCGACCGTCACCGCCTTCACACTGAACAACTTGCCGCTGAGATCAATTCCAGACGGCAGATGCTTGATGATACCCAAATCGCTCAAGAGGAGGCTGAGATGGCGGCGTCCAGGACGAGGGAGCTATGGGTCATATGTTCGGCGGCAAGGGACAAATGGCAACAAATCGAGGACGACGTGCGGCGCGCCGTCGAGACTCATTCGGAGGCCGCAGCCGAGATCGAGGCCGACGATGAGATACTGCTGAAATATGCGAGGGGGTCGCTTGCCTAAATGCCGCGCAACCGGATCCGACGGTCGCAAGAGGTCGTCCGAATGACACGACCGTGCAGTCTTTGATAGGCGCTGCGGTCACACCCGCCATGTTCGAACCAGTTCTGAAACTGTCCCACACGGTTGTCTCGTGGCTCAATGATACAGCAGCGCCGCGCACGCCGTTTCAAAGCCGGATCAACGAGGTGCCGCTATCGGTGCGAACGGCAGGGCTTGTCTGGCAGCAGGAACCTGCTGCCATTCCGATGCTTGACTGCGTCTGGAGAGTGGGAGCCGAAACGGTCATCTTGTCACTGTCGCGCCCGCTCGTAGAGGAGTTCATCACGACAGTGCAGAACGGCTTGGCCTTCCCTTCCGAGCCAACTGCTTCGCTAATTCTCGAACTCGCTCTGGAGCCGCTTGTCACTCGACTGGAGGAGACGACGCGTCTGAACGTGCAACTCGTGCGGGTATGCGAAGCCACGATGCTGGCTCCTCATCTTGAACTCGACATCATTTTCGGCGCGGTCAAGGGCAAGGGCCGTCTATTCCTGTTCACGCCACTTGACGGCTTAGTACCGCCTGCGTTTCGCGCGCTAGGCGAACTGCTTGCCCAGTTGCCGCGGCAGCTGGGCGGGCTGCCTCCAGAGCTCCCGCTCATTGTTGCAGGAGAGGTCGGCACGCTTCGCCTTCCTGCGGCGCTTCTTCGAAGCGCATGTGTCGGTGATGCATTGTTGCCCGATATTGCGCCGTTCGGCCGCGGCCAGATCACCCTAGCTGTCGGCCAGTTGTGCGCCGAGGCGGATCTTGACGGCGATGAATTAATCTTGCGGGGGCCTTTCCGCCCGCGACCGTGTCCTTTGGAGAGTGCGCATATGACACAACCCGGATCGCAACTGGAGCTTACTAAGGATCTCGACGATGTCGAGATCGTGCTTGTCTTTGAATGCGGCCGCTGGCCTATTTCTCTTGGGGAATTAAGAAGTGCCGGCGAAGGGCATATTTTTGAACTTGGATGGCCGATCGACGGCCCGGTCGACATAGTGGCCAATGGTCAGCGTATCGGGCGTGGCGACATTGTCCGCATCGGAGAAGAGCTGGGCATCAGGCTGCGTGGCGGGTTTGCATGCAATGAGTGAAGCTCAGCCGACAATCCTGGCGCTTCTTGCGGTTACCGCCGGACTCGGTCTGCTGGTTTTAGCAGTTGCCACGACAACGGCCTTTGTAAAGGTATCAATTGTTCTTTTCCTCGTCCGCAATGCGCTCGGGACCCAGACCATACCACCCAATGTGGTGCTGTACGCCGCGGCGATGATCCTCACTATGTTCGTTAGTGCGCCCGTTGCTGAGCAGACCTATGACCGCATGTCGGATCCCAAGCTCCACTATCAGACATTCGACGACTGGGTAAGCGCCGCTAAAGCCGGAAGTGAGCCCTTGCGCGAGCATCTCAAGAAATTCACAAATGAAGAGCAGCGGCGATTTTTCCTATCTTCGACAGAAAAGGTCTGGCCAGAGGAAATGCACGCTGCAGCCACGCCTGATGACTTTGCAATACTTGTACCATCTTTCTTGCTATCGGAATTGAAGCGTGGATTTGAGATAGGGTTTCTACTTTATCTGCCTTTTATTGTTATAGATCTGATAGTGACAACTATCTTGATGGCGATGGGCATGTCGATGGTCTCACCAACTGTTATATCTGTCCCGTTCAAGATCTTCTTGTTTGTTGCCATTGATGGTTGGTCAAAATTGATGCATGGGCTTGTGCTGAGTTATACGTTACCGGGAGGCTGATCATCACTGAATCCAGCATCATTACTCTTATGAGCCAATCACTGGTGGTTTTCATGATCTGGATTCTACCGCCGCTCATTGCATCAGTGGTTGTCGGCCTCGTCATCGGCATCCTCCAGGCGGCGACGCAGATCCAGGATGAAAGCTTGCCGCTCACCGTGAAGCTTCTGGTCGTTGTCGCGGTGATTGGGCTGTTTGCTCCTGTGCTAAGCGCCCCGCTCATAGAGCTAGCCGATCAGATCTTCACCGAGTTTCCCGCAATGACACTTAGCTACTAGTCCGCCCCATGGACGCGCCATCGGCCGATATTCAAATTCTGATCCAGACGGCTCTCGAACTCGTCGTTGCGGCAGGTCTTGGGGCAGCCCGCGCGATGGGCATCATGCTGATCTTTCCCGTATTCACACGCTCGCAGATCAGTGGGCTGATCCGGGGCTGTTTGGCTGTTGGCTTCGCACTACCATGCCTGGCACATGTCAGTGGCGGATTGCCGGCGCTGGATCCTGATACACGCCTGATCCAGCTAACCCTGCTCGGATTCAAGGAAGTTTTTGTCGGTGTACTCCTTGGCACTTTTCTTGGCATTCCGCTTTGGGGCCTTCAGGCTGCCGGGGAGCTTATCGACAACCAACGCGGCATCAGCAGCCCGACCGCTTCGGCCGATCCCGCGACGAACAGTCAGGCTTCCGCGATGGGCGTTTTTCTGGGGATCACTGCGATTGCCATATTCGTCGGATCAGGAGGCCTGGAAACTTTGATCAGTGTCCTGTACCGCAGCTACTTGATCTGGCCGGTGTATCAGTTTCACCCGACACTGAGCGGGCCAGGAGCAATGGAGTTGTTGGGGCTTCTCGACAGCATAATGCGCACGGCATTATTGGTATCGGGGCCTGTCGTGTTCTTCCTGATACTGATTGATATATCGATGATGCTGCTGCGTCGCTTTGCCCCGCAATTTAAGGCGAGCCAACTGTCTCCGGCAATCAAGAACATTGTCTTTCCAGTTCTCATGGTCACCTACGCTGCCTATCTGGTGGAGAGCATGAAACTGGAGGTCACACGTGCCAACGGCGTGCTGGAGTGGTTCGACAAATTGCTGCCATGAGCGACACAAGTGAAGAGAAGACACACGCCGCCAGCCCGAAGAAGTTAAGTGAAGCGCGCAAAAAAGGACAGCTGCCACGTAGCTCCGATTTCGTCCGCGCGGTCGGGACTTGCGCTGGGCTCGGCTACCTTTGGCTAAGAGGCAGCGTGATCGAGGACAAATGCCGGGAAGCGCTCCTATTAGCCACCAAGTTGCAGAGCCTACCTTTCGATACCGCGGTGCCGCAGGCATTGGTTGTGCTCGTCCAACTCACCGTCGCGGCTGTTGGCCCGCTGCTTGGAACCCTCGTCGCCGCGGTGATTTTGGCCAGCCTGCTAGCCAATGGTGGATTTGTCTTCTCTCTGGAGCCGATGAAGCTCAGCTTTAAGAAAATTGACCCCTTTGAAGGGCTGAAGCGCTTGGGGTCTGCTCGTTCCATGGTCGAAGTCTGCAAGACCATGTTCAAGGTATTGGTTCTCAGCGCAACCTTTTCCATTGTCCTTCTCGGGATGTGGAAGACAATGGTCCCTCTGCCGATCTGCGGCATGGGCTGTGTTGGCCTCATCTTTATGGAGACAAAATTGCTGATGGGAATTGGCGCCGGCGCACTGCTGGTCGGCGGACTGATCGATCTCCTGCTCCAGCGCGCGTTGTATCTGCGCGAAATGCGCATGACCAATACCGAAGTGACGCGCGAGTCGAAGGATCAGCAAGGAGCGCCAGAGTTGAAAGGTGAACAGCGTCGCATCCGCGAGGAGGCGGCCGACGAGCCTGCGCTTGGCGTGCAACGCGCCACGCTGGTCTTAACAGGAAGGGCGGTCCTGATCGGTCTGCGTTACGTTCGCGGTGAAACCGGGGTGCCGTTCTTAGTTTGCCGTGCCGAAGGTGAGCGCGTTTCACATGTGTTGAGCGAGGCGCGGGCACTACGCCTGACGATCGTCCATGACCATGTCTTAGCGCGTCAGCTGATAGGCACTACAAAACTCGGCCACGCGGTTCCTATGCAATATTTCCAGCCTGTCGCGAAAGCATTCTTTGCCGCAGGCTTGGCCTAGTCATTGGAAGTCCACGACTGCCAGTTCAAAACTGACCTGGCTCCATGCTAGTGGCAAATGTCGGCTGGCCATCCGTGCCCCAGTGTCTCTGTCAGGCCAACCGCGCAACCGCGGGCCTGGGGCAATCACTCCCCTCGGATCTGCCACCCAGCAACTACGGCAAGTCCTCCGGGCATGACCTTGCAGCCTCTGCTGGCCGGTGCGTGGCGCAGTCCGAGGTTTTGAGGCCGGCAGTACGGATTTGATTGGTGCAGCCGTTGGAATGCCCTCGTCAGCTAGTCGTCAACTAAGCGCCCTATGTTGAACAGCCGTGCTAACTTGAGCTCGGTTGCGAAACATAGGAGTACGAATCGTCATGTATGGTCGAATTGGTGGCTCATCCGATAGTTACCGCGCGCATAATGCCGGCGAGCAAGCGGATGCAGGAAGCGAAGGGTTCGCGGACACATTTGCCCGAATGCACTTATCCGGATCGGAAGGTAGCGGCGCCTCATCATCGGCGGCTCCCCAAGCATACTCCCTCAATTCCCGACCTCCTGTGGTGGAGATCAACAGGACTTCCTTCAGGAGACAGGTGAGGCAATTTCATGGTGATGAAATCACGCACATCGCCGACAATCCTCAAGAGTATTCAGAGTTCGTATCGTCACGAGCCAGGCGCACCGCGGACGTTGCTCAGCAATATGGCATCCGTCGAGATACGGAGCACGCGCGATATTTCAGTTACCAATTGGGAGACCGGAGTGCCGGACTGCTGAGAATGGAAGGCGGATTCAGCATGAACGAGTTCGAATCGGAAAGTTGGCGGGAACAATTTCCTGGTCGAACTGAGGTCACTTCCATAGTGGATCTTCAAGTCGCCCATCCGCTCGTCGAAAATGCGGGCGATATTCTGCTGGAGCATCAACTTCGGATAGACGGCGACCGACCGTTGCTGAATTGGCGTGCGGCTAATCCGGAAGCACAAGCGCGCGCGCAGACGATGGGGTTTGTTGAAGTGGATCATGGCGACCTGGTGCTTGACCCTACGCAGCATCCCGACAAATGGACGAAGAACAGTGCCGGTGAGTGGCAGCGTGCAGGCAAACCTCCACTCTATCTCCACAAAACCGAGGACAGCGACAGCAGCGATAGCGGGTCCGACGACGATTTCATGTGATTTGTCGACCCGCCGCCGAGCCTTGCAA